>DAIPKP010000016.1:0-33863 GCA_036769705.1 Synergistaceae bacterium | reverse complement strand
TTTCGAAGGTTTTCAATTTCGTATCCTCCATATACGTCCCACCGCTACATGGCGGTAGTACCGATCTTCCCCCGCAAGAGCCGCTCCCGGCCATCCCGGAGGATAATTCGCAGGTAGCATGGTGCTCTGCTTATCCTTTCCCTTCACCAGAAGCACCACCTGAAGGCTTCGGGAAGCGGAATTCCACTGTACATCCATGGCGGCGACGGGAATTTCCGTGGGCACGCCGTTCTTCTTGTAAAGCACTTTCTTCCCGTGGTCATTTTCTTTGACAAAAAACTCCATTTCTTCCAGCACGTGAAGGCTGTCGAAGAGGTGTACCGTATCCATGGAGCTGCACTGAAGCTGCAAACTTGTATTTGTAGAAGGTGGATCGGTTACCAAAAAAGGAAGGCGTGAACCGGGAAAAACCACCCAATCATCTTCAGCAACGAAATCACTCAGGGTTTTTCCTCCGCCAAAGGAAGAACTCGCCTGTACCGTAAGAGAAGTACCCGAAGTTTCTATGATCTTTTCTTCCGTGGCTCCTATGGCGGGCTTGGTAGAACGGGCCGCCAGAACCCGCAGGGCGGTATCCCCGGAAATAGCGCTAACGGGGCCTTCCCAACCCTGCCAGACCGGTACAGGAGCGATATTGAAAGCCTCCTGAAAATCCGCACTCGAAATGCTGGGCATTCCCATTCCCGCCTGAAGCACATAGGATTCGATGAGGTTAAGTCCCATCTCTCCGTTCTGCTGGGCCGCCGCAAGTTCGTCATGCATATTGAAGTTGCGGAAGAAGGCGACGAAGAGCAACGAGACCGCTCCCATAATGATGCCCCCGATAATCATGGTTATAAGCAGTTCCACCAGGGTCATTCCCCGTTTTCTCGAAGGCTTTATTCTTCTCCTGTTCATGCTACACACCCCCTCTTTCCCTGAAAGGGGAAGGTTTTCCATCAATCTTCCCGTACCACGAGATGGCTGCTGGGCCCTAATTCCCGGGTAAGCCGAAGCGGCTTCTCCCGGCCCAGGACATTCGTCCAGGCAACCTCCGCCGCCGCATAATCCGGACTTGCTCCGCAGTCTGGATCGGTATTGCCCGAGTGATAAAAGCCGAGAGAAATTTCATACACCCCGGTAGGGTCCAGGTTCAGGACAAAAACGCTCTCCGAAGCATCGAAACTGGCAAGCCCTCCAAAGGTCGATGTACAGGGAGCACCGTAGTTTGCGGATTCCGCAAGTTCCAGAGCGGAAGAGGCGAAAAACGCCGCCTTCGCCCGCTGATCCGAAAGCAGCAGCGCCCGGGTGGTAACTATGGGCACCGCCGCCAGGGAAAGCAGGGCAACCGCCAGAATAACCAGGGAGATCAGGGTTTCTATAAGAGAAAATCCTCTGTTACCCTTGAGATTTTTCATGGCATGCCAACCGCCTCAGGACTTGGAAGAAAGATGTTTTTCGAGAAAGGGCTTCATCATGTCCATGGGAATGGGGAAAAGAGTGGTGGAGTTGTTTTCCGCCGCCACCTCGCGAAGAGTCTGGAGATAACGCAATTGAATGGTGATGGGGCTCTGTTCCATGATCTGGGCCGCATCCAGAAGTTTACGGGAAGCCTGAAGTTCTCCTTCGGCATTGATGATCTTCGCACGCCGGTCACGCTCCGCTTCGGCCTGGCTCGCCATGGCCCGTTTCATTCCTTCCGGAAGTTCCAGCTCCTTCACTTCCACGGCGCTAACCTTGATGCCCCAGGGATCGGTGCGCTCGTCGATAATCTGCTGCAGTTCTTCGTTAATTTTTTCGCGATCCGAGAGAACTTCGTCCAGCTCCGCCCGACCTATCACGGCTCTGAGCGTAGTTTGCGAGAGCTGGCTCGTGGCAAGCATGTAGTTTTCCACTTCCACCAGGGATTTGGCAGAATCCATAACGCGGAAATACAGCACCGCGTTCACCTTTACCGGCACGTTATCTTTAGTGATAACCTCCTGAACCGGTACATCCAGGGTAACCACCCGAAGATCCACCTTAAAAACCCGATCGATGAAGGGAATAATGAAGATGAGCCCGGGCCCCTTGGTGGAGACGAGACGTCCAAGGCGGAAGACCACGCCTCTCTGATACTCCGGAATGATACGTATGGCCGAAAAAATAAGAATGGCCACAAGAAGGATGCCGCCGAGGCTGCTGCCGATAGTCCACAAAACTTGCTGAAGATAATACATGGTAATCCCTCCCGATCTGTTATTCTAAAAAACGCTTCCAATAGATTTTTCGCGAATGGCACATCCAGCTTTCTTTTATTGCATATCGTAATCATGCTTGTTTTTCGAATTTTCCTCAAGAGCTTTCTTGAAAATTTTCTTTCTTTTCCTCCTCAGGAGTCACCACGAGAAGAAGGCCTTCGGTACGCACCAGCCGGACCGGCGTTCCCAAAGGAAGAGTGTCTCCCGAAAGGCTCACCGCTTTCCAGTATTCGCCGTGATAAAGCACCATGCCCTCCGGGTCTAGAGGCTTGATTACTTTTCCTTTTTCTCCCTGAAGACCTTCGTATCCCGAGGTTACCGGTTTTTTGAGAGATCGCCAGACTCCCCAGGCGGCGATAAGGAAAAATCCCGTGAGTACTACCACACCGCCGATCATGAAGGAGAGGGAAAAGTCCAGCAATTCTCCTCCGGGAGCCCGAAAAAGCACGAGACCTCCCACCACGAGCGCCACGGTTCCGATAATGCTCAATACTCCCACCCCTCCCACGAGAAGATCGAGAACCATCACCAGCACTCCCGCTACGAGAAGCACCACCCCTCCCCAGTTGAAGGGCAGCATCCGAAGCCCCAGAGCTCCGAGAAGAAGAAGAATGCCCCCGGAAACTCCCAGCACGAATCCTCCGGGAGAAAGGATTTCGAACACCACTGCATAAAGCCCCGCTATGAGGAGCAGATAGGCCACATCCGGCCGGGTTACCATTTCCAAAAGCTGAAGCCGCAGGGACATGGGGCGTTGTTCCACCCGGTATTCCCCGAGATCCAGGGTAATCTCCCCTCCCGGCAGAGGAATTTGCCGCCCCTCCAAAGCGGTGAGAAGGGATTCCAAATCTTCCGCCAGAAGATCCGCCACCCCTTCCTGCAGAGCTTCGGAAGCGCTGAGAGAAAGGCTGTAACGTACCATGCGTTCTGCGGTTACCGCATTTCGACCTCGTTCTTGAGCAAGGCTGCGCATGTACGCCGAAAGATCGTTGGTCACTTTTTCGTTCATGGTTTCCGAGGGAACGTCTTTCCCCCCCGCCGTAACGGGATGAGCGGCTCCTGCGTTAGTGCCCGGCGCCATGGCGGCCACTGCAGCGGATTGGAGAATGAAGGCCCCCGCAGAAGCCGCCTGGGCCCCCTGGGGAGATACCCATACCACCACGGGGAAAGAGGCTCCCAGGATGCTCTTCGTAATGCTCCGCATGGAGGAGACGAGCCCTCCCGGAGTATCGAGTTCCAGCACCAGAAGCGAAGGCTCTTTGCTGGAAGCCACTTCCTCCATTACTTCCTGAAGATGCCGCTCCATGGGAAGCCCTACGGATCCCCGAAGAGGGGTTACCACCACCCGGGTAAGCGCCTCTGCGGACAGGGGCACAAGAAAATAAAAGAGGCAGAGAGAAAGAAAAAAAATCCGAAAAGAAGGATTGCGGCGTTTCATGAAATCACCTCCAAAGCCTGGGAAAGATGGGAAAGCCGAATCACGGAGTTTTCCATCTCCTCAGGAATTTTGGCTCTGCTGCTTATATAGGCCTTGGAAAATCCCATACGTAGTGCTTCTTTGAGACGCTGTTCACCCTGGGGAATAGGGCGGATTTCACCCGCAAGCCCTACCTCGCCGAGGAAACAGGCTTTTTCGGGAAGAGGACGCTCCGCCAGGGAGGATGCCATGGCGAGAGCGAGAGCGAGATCCGCTGCGGGATCCTTGATGTTCAGGCCTCCGGTAACGTTAACATACATATCCATTTTCTGGGAGGAATAGCCGCACCGTTTTTCCAGAACCGCCAGCAAAAGCTGCACCCGGTTATTCTCGATGCCCCGGGAAGCCCGACGGGGATAGGGAAAGGGAGTTTCGCAGGCAAGGGCCTGAATCTCCACTACAAAGGAGCGGCTTCCTTCGAGAACCACTCCAAAGGAGACTCCCGGGATCCCTTCTTCTTCCCGATTCCAGAAAAGAAGCCCCGGATCCTCCACGGGAAAAAGCCCCTCCTGGCGCATTTCGAAAAGCCCCATCTCCCGGGTGGAACCAAAACGGTTTTTGGAAACCCGCAGCACCCGGAGCCCCTGGTTTTCGTCCCCTGCAAAGGTCAACACCGTGTCCACCATGTGCTCCAATAGCTTGGGCCCTGCGATGGCGCCCCCTTTGGTGACATGGCCGATGAGAACCAAAGGAACTTCCTTTTCCTTGGATGCGGCGATACACACCCGGGCGCTTTCCCGAACCTGGGTAGGAGTTCCCGGCCAGGATTCCAACTCTCCCAATCTCATGGCCTGCACACTATCCACCACGAGAAAGTCGTATTTCCCCGGGGAGGAGAGAAAAACCTCGGGATTTTCCTCGGCGCAAAGATCGAGAGAAGGAGAAAGAGCGCCGATTCTTTTCGCCCGGGAAGCTATCTGTGAAAGGGATTCCTCCCCGGAAACGTAGAGAATACGCCGGCCCTTTCGAGCCATGGCTCCGCAAACCTGGAGAAGCAACGTGGATTTGCCTATGCCGGGATCTCCCGCCAGAAGCGTTACCCCTCCCGGAGCCCATCCGCCTCCGAGGACCCGGTCGAGCTCTTCCAGCTCCGAGGAAAGTCGGGAGGCCTCCGGCACATCCACCACCTGAACGGGAGCAAATTGCCGGGAATCCTTTACAGAGGGAGCTCCCTTTTCCGGAATTGCAACAACTACCTCTTCTTCTAGAGTCCCCCACTTGCCGCAACGGGGACATTTTCCCGTCCAGGAAGGGAAAGCCGCTCCGCAGGCGGAACAAACGTATCTGGAATGGCTCTTTTTTTTGCTCAACTCTTTTCCCCTCCGTCATGGTCAGCCAAAGTCTCCGCTTTTTCGAATTTCCCCAAAATGTCTCTTTTAAATTATACCTCCGTGAGGATAGTACGTCGAGAAAGCCTTTACATTCTTTGAAACCCATGCTATTATCCCCTCGTTGTAATTGCATATCGCTTTAGCACACTAACACAAGAAGGTGACATTATGGAGTTTCTCAAGGTTCCCGAAAAAAATTTCTCTTCGGAAGATCGAAAATCTCTCTCCCTTTCCGTGGACAAGATTATTCGGAACATCAGGGAAAGGGGCTGGAAAGAAGTCGAAAGTTGTTCCCGCGATTTCGACGGATATTCCGGTCCTTTCCGGGTAGATTCCGAAAAAATTGCCCAAGCTGCGGAAGAGCTTTCTCCGGAGCTTCGGAAAGGGCTTGAAGTTGCGATACGTAACGTTCGCACCTTTCATAGACATCAACGGGAACTTTGCTCCGACAAGACCTGGGAAACCGCTCCGGGCATTTTCTGCGGCCTCCGTTTTCTTCCGGTAGAATCCACGGGGGTCTACATCCCCGGAGGACGGTATCCTCTTCCGAGCACCGCCATCATGGCAGTAGTTCCCGCCCAGGAGGCGGGAGTCTCTCGAATAGCCGCTTTTTCTCCTCCCTCGGGGCCTTCGGGAATTCACGGAGTAACCTTGGGAGCCCTGGGGCTTCTCGGAGTAGATGAAGTCTGGTGCCTTGGAGGAGTTCAGGCCATTGCGGCGGCAGCCCTGGGAATATCCCCCGTAAAAAAGGTGGATATGATGGTGGGCCCCGGAAACGCTTATGTCACCGAAGCCAAGCGGCTGCTTTTCGGCGAAATCGGTATCGACGGCCTGGCGGGACCCAGCGAGGTTCTCATCGTTGCGGATACGACAGCAGATCCCAAGGTTCTGGCAGCGGATCTTCTCGCCCAGAGCGAACATGATCCTCTCGCCAAAGCCACCCTCCTCTGCCTGGATCGCGCCATGGGAGAGGCAGTGCTGGAAGAGGTGACACAACTTCTCGAAAAACTTTCCACCCGGGAAGTCGCTCTTTCGTCCTGGAAAAATTACGGTAGCCTGGCTTTTTGTACCCTGGAGGAAGCCCTGGAGTTCGCTAATACCGCAGCTCCGGAACATCTTGAACTCGCTCTGGAGGACGCGCCGGAACTTCTCCATCGCTTCCGGGCCTACGGAGCGGCTTTCTTAGGCCATGAAAGCGGCGAAGCCTTTGGAGATTACGTGGCGGGAACGAATCACATCCTGCCCACCGCCGGAGCCGCTCGTTTTTCCGGGGGACTCTGGACGGGAACCTTTCTCCGCCCCCTCACATCTCTCCGGATAGAAAAAAAAGCTCTTCAAAACCTTTGTGATGCGGGAGAAGCCGTAGCGCAAGCGGAGGGCCTGGAGGCTCACGGAGAAGCCATGAAAAGAAGGAGGAAATTCTTATGAGCAGAATTCCCCAGGGATGCCGTACTCTCGGAGGAGATTGGGCGGAGGGAATAAACCGCTGCCGGGAAAGTTTTTTTGCAACCTTCTCTTCCCGGGGATACATGTCCTTTCTTCCGTCGGGATTACAGCTTATGGAATCGGTGTGGGAAAAATATCCCTCCTCTTTTCGCAACCGCCTGGTGGCGCTCAATTCTCCCCATGCGGAACCCTGCGTTCTCATGGGAGACCCAACTCTGGCAGCGCTAGCCTATATGAGCGCCCATCACGCTCCTCATGAACGCCCCCTCAGGCTCTGTTACGCCCAGAAGGTCTACCGTAAGGGAGAAAGCAGCGAAGATCCTTTCGAAACCTATCAGGTGGGGGCAGAGCTTTTAGGCTGGAACGGCCATGGAGCCGAGGTGGAGATGCTCTCGCTCATTATGGAAAGCTTCGAGAAACTTTCCATGCCTCTTCCCACCATAGTGCTGGGGGATGTACAGATTCTGAAACATCTTTGCTCCGCCCTTTCTCCGGAGGAGGAAAAGAGCATTCTCGAAGCCCTGAGCAACCTCTCTTACGGAGAATACTATCGCAGGGTGGAACATCTTTCTCCTCAAAACGGAAGCGCCGCATTTCTAGAGGCTCTCCCCCGTCTCAAGGGAGGGCCGGAAGTGCTCGAGAAAGCCCGGGACCTCTGCCCCGAGCTTCCTCTGGAGGATATCCGGGAGATAACCATGGCCCTGAAAGAATTAGGATACGGTAAAAATGTACGCCTGGATCTCTCTCTTTTCCGGGAAATCGGATATTACAGCGGCCCGGTGTTCGACATGTATCTTTCCGGAGAAGGACGTTCTCTCGGAGGAGGGGGGCGCTACGACGGCCTTCTCTCTCAATACGGCATGATGGGACAGGCCCTGGGCTTCAACCTGGATCTGGAGCGGATGGCGCGACATGCGAGAAACTCTTCGAACTCCGAAACAGTCATGATCTGGGGAGGGGGCACTTCTTCTCCCCAGGCTCTCGGCTATGCCCGGGAGCTTATTCGCCTGGGAAAAAGGACCGAAATGAGCTGGCATGAACATGCCGAGGCCTCCCGGGAGCTCGCCCGGATACGCCGTTATCGCTGGTGGCTCGATGGAAAAACGGGGCAACTCCACAGCCTGTCCTCGGAAAAAATTCCTCCTCTCGCAAGGGAGGAATGGTACAAGGGGGAATTCTCATGTTGACCGTGGCGCTTCCTACAGGACGGGTTCTGGAAGATGCTCTGGAGGTTCTCGATTTTCTTCACATTCCCACGGAGATTCTCAAAAATCGGGGGAGAAAGCTTATTCTCGAGGATACCTCCTACCGTTTCATCCTTGCCAAACCCATGGATGTTCCTCTCTACGTCAATAGAGGCATTGCAGATCTCGCACTGGCGGGAAGCGACGTACTCCTGGAGAGGAAAAGTTCTGTGGTGGAAATCGGAGATACTCGAAAAGGACAATGCCGCCTTGCCATTGCAGGCCCCCGGGAGGTGGCGAAACGTTTCGAAAGCCATGAAAGCTCCATGACGGGACTCCGGATCGCCACAAAATACCCCCGAGTGGCGGAAGAATATTTCCGATCCCGGGGAATCCAGGTGGAGCTGCTCCATCTGCACGGCTCCATAGAGCTTGCTCCCCGGCTGGGACTGGCGGACTGCATCGTGGATATCGTACAGACCGGAAGCACTCTCAAGGCAAACGGCCTGGTAATTCTCGAAGAGATTTGTCCCGTTTCCCTCCGCCTCGTGGCCAGTAGGAAAAGCGCACATCTCCGGTGGGAGCTTTTTGCCCCCTTCGTCGAAGCTTTCCGCCAGAAAGGATAGGGCATTTAGATGAAACGTTACGAGCGAAAAACCAAGGAAACCTCCCTCTCTCTTGAACTTGCTCTGGAGCCCGGAGAGATTTCGGTATGCACGGGGTGCGGCTTTCTGGACCACATGCTCCATCTTCTGGGGCATCATGCGGGGTGGACCCTGCTTTTCGAAGGAAAGGGAGATCTTCACGTGGATGCCCATCATCTCGTGGAGGATACGGGGATTCTGCTCGGCACGGCCCTTCTGGAACAGATGAGAGAACGTTCGGGATTCCGGCGTTACGGAAACATGCTGCTCCCCATGGATGGTTCCCTGGTCAGAGTCGCCCTGGATATAAGCGGCCGGGGGGGGCTTTTCTGGAAAGGGAGCTTTCCCGCTCCTTCCTGCGGCGACTTCGATATGGAGCTTATCGAGGAGTTCTGGAAGTCCTTCGCCCGGGAGGCCCGGATCACCCTGCACATTCATCTCCTGGAGGTGGATAATAGCCATCACGCAGCGGAAGCCGCCTTTAAGGGAGTGGGCCGGGCCCTGTTGGAGGCGCTCTCCCCCTCACGGATTCCCGAAAGTACCAAGGGGTGTCTTTTATGATCGGCATCATCGCCTATGGAGCGGGGAACTTAAAGAATCTCGAACGAGGATTGCGTGCCGGTGGATTTCCCGCAGCCATTCTGGAAAAACCCCAAGAGGCTGCGGGAGCGGAGCTTCTTATTCTTCCGGGAGTAGGAGCCTTTGCTCCCGCCATGAAGGCTCTGCGCCGTTCGGGATGGTTCGAGAAACTTCAGCTCTGGCACGAAGACAAACGCCCGCTTTTCGGAATATGTTTGGGGATGCAGCTTCTCTGCCGGGAAAGCCATGAGAAAGAACATACTGCGGGACTGGCGCTTCTTGACGCTTCGGTGGAGCTCCTCTCGAAAGCTCCCAAACTTCCCCACATGGGATGGAATTCCCTGGAATGGGACTGCTACCGTTCCCTTCCGATAGCTGCCACAGAACCGGAACAGACGTTCTATTTCGTGCACAGCTACGGCGTTGTTCAAAGCCCTCATACCCTTGCCAACACCACCACGGGAAAGGTTACCTTCGCTTCGGTACTGGGAAAGGGAAAAGTCCTCGGCATGCAGTTCCACCCCGAGCGAAGCGGCCCCGAAGGGATCGCCTTTCTCTCCCGGCTCGTGCGGCAATTTCTCAAAAAAGAATGGGAGGGAATACAGTGATCCTCTATCCCGCTATCGACTTGTATCAGCAAAAAGCCGTGCGGCTCCGGCAAGGACGCTTTACGGAACAGACCCGTTACGAGGTCTCTCCGGTTCATCAGGCCTGGTCCTTCAAAGAGATGGGTTCCTCCTGGCTTCACGTAGTGGATCTCGAGGGAGCTCAAAAAGGATTCCCCTGCCATTTGGATCTTCTGAAGGAATTTGCGGATACCGGGCTTTCCATACAATACGGCGGAGGCATACGTACTCCAAAGGACGCAGAGAGAGCTCTCGCTTCCGGAGCCTCCCGGGTGATGACGGGAAGCATGATTCTGAAGGCTCCGGACGGAGGCAAATCCCTTTTCGAAACTTTCGGAAACGCTCTCGTTCCCTCGCTGGACGTGAAAAATGGATATGTAGCTTACGGAGGCTGGGAAAAAAGTACGGATTCCGGAGCGGAGTATTTTCTGGAACGCCTTATGGATCAGGGTTTTTCCACCTTTCTCGTTACGTCGGTGGAACGGGACGGCACCGGAAGAGGGCCGGACCTGGAACTTTACAGAAAACTGCTCCGCCTTCGGGAAAAAGCGGAAATCCTTGCAGCTGGAGGTATCTGGGACATGGAAGATTTGGAAAATCTATGGAAAGCGAAATTACCGGGAGCGGTAATAGGCAAAGCCCTTTACGAAGGAAACCTGGATTTTCAAGAGGCTCTCCGGAGGTGGCCCCATGCTTAGAAGGAGAATCATCCCCTGCCTGGACGTTCATGAAGGGCGGGTGGTAAAGGGCGTGAACTTCGTCAACCTTCGGGATGCGGGAGATCCCGCAACTCTGGGAGCGCTCTACCAGAAAGAGGGGGCGGACGAGTTGGTATTCCTGGATATTTCCGCATCCTCCCAGAGAAGGCACACCATGGCCCAATGGGTGGAAGCGGTGGCGGAAAAACTCTGCATTCCCTTTACGGTGGGAGGAGGCATTTCTTCTGCGGAACAGGCGGTAAAGCTGATACGGCTCGGGGCAGACAAAATCTCTCTCAACACCGCGGCGGTCCGCCGGCCCGAGCTTATCGAAGAATGCGCGAATCTCCTGGGGGATCAGGCAGTTCTATGTGCTGTGGACGTCCGAAAAAAAGGAACCTCCTGGGAAGTGGTTATCGAAGGCGGCCGAACTCCCACGGGAAAGGATGTCTTTACCTGGATCCAGGAAGCGGAGAGCCGGGGAGCCGGGGAGATACTTCTCACCTCCATGGATAGGGACGGTACGAAAAAAGGCTACGACACGGAGCTCCTCGAAAAAATCTGTTCCCGCACTTCCCTGCCCGTAATCGCTTCGGGAGGAGCCGGTGAAAAAGCCCATTTCCTGGAAGCCTTTCATGCGGGAGCCGAAGCGGCCCTGGCGGCTTCGCTCTTTCATTTCGGCATTCTTCGGGTAAAAGAGGTAAAAAAGTATCTTCGGGAGCATCATGTTCCCGTACGACTTATGGAGGAAAAGGAAAATCTCTTATGAATTTCGACAAGCTCACATATGATGATCGCGGATTGATCCCCGTAATCGTACAGGATGTCCTTTCCGGAGAGGTGCTTATGATGGCCTGGGCCAATCGGGAATCTCTGGAACGCACTCTGGAAATAGGGGAAATGGTTTTTTTCAGCCGCTCCCGCAAGGAAATCTGGCACAAGGGGGCTACCAGCGGCAACAGACTTCTCGTTAGGGAAATAAAAGCGGATTGTGACGGTGATACCCTTCTGGCCCTGGTAGAACCCCTTGGCCCCGCATGTCATACCGGAGCACGATCCTGTTTTTTCCAAGATCTTTCGGGAAAAGCTCCGGGAAAAAGCTGGTTTTTGGGTGTCCTTTGGCGAACCCTTCAGAAACGTCGTGAATCTTCTCCCGAGGAAAGCTATACCGCGAAACTGCTCTCCCGAGGCCCCTCCCGGGTGGCCCAGAAAATAGGGGAAGAAGGCGTGGAAACTGCTCTTGCAGTGGCCTTGCAGGACAAGGAAGCGGTACGGTACGAAGCGGCGGACTTGCTCTACCATCTTCTCGTAGGGCTTATGGCTTCGGAAATCTCCCTTTCGGAAATTTGGGAAGAACTGGAATCCCGTCATAACCCTTCAGATTCGAATACCGCACCATCCTCGCAGCCATAGCATAAAGAAAGAGAGGGAATCTTACTGAGAAGATTCCCTCTCCGTATCTCCCCAGGGCCAGAATACCTTTCGCCCCTCTTTTTCTTTCAAAGCAAGCAAAATCTCTTCGAAACTCGGTTTTTCCAGGAGCATACGGGAACAGTTTTTTCTTTTGAGGCTTTCCAGGGAATGGGAATCCGAAGACCGGACTATAGTTCGTTTCGGAAGTTCTTTGCGCCATCTTTCGGCTTCTCCCGGAGAGAGTTTTCGGGAAAGCTCTATGCCATCCACGGGAAGATCCTCCGGAACATTCCCGAGAACCGCCACATAGGAAAAAGAGGCACGATCCACGTGAGCGAGAATAGCAAATCCTTCATGTTCATGCACCTGATGGAGAACCTGATCTATGGAGTATCCCACTCCGTGAACCAGAAGAATTTCCTCTTCCCCTAGGATCTGGTTTTCCGAATCGATGAAAAGCTGCTCCCCGAAGCTTTCCGGATCGTTGGCAATCGGAAGGAAACCCTTTCTGAGCCAAACTTCAAATTCTTCCGCCCTTTGAATATGGGGAAAGACGGTTACCACATGAATATCTTCCTCGGTTTGCACTTCCAGCCCGGGAAGCACCAGAAGAGGCATTCCCTCTGCAGCCTTCATAACCGCCCGGACATTACCGCAGCTGTTATGATCCGTAATGGCAATGCAATGAAGCCCCGAAGCCACCGCCCGTTCGGCGATATCCGGCGCCCCCATATCCAATCCTCCGCAGGGAGAGAGAACCGTATGAATGTGTAAATCCACTGCATATTCCCGCAATTTCACAAACACGGTTCTATCCCTTCAATCCCAGGGCTCCCATGCGAGCGCAAAGAGAAAAGGCGGATTCCTTGGAAGTCCCCAGAGCAATCCCCTCTTGGGCACACCGGGAAACCATCTGGGGATCCGGAGTTTTTCCTCCCGCCACGATAATACAGGGGATTTCCCGCAATACCGCTACCGCCACTACGTTTATATGTCCGAGAATAGTAACCCACGCAGCAGGCTTCGGCGCGTTTCCCATAATAAAACTCAGGAGATCTCCCGTAACCCCCCGGGAAATTTCCTTGTGCATATCCCCTTCGCAAAGGACTTCCACGGAAAGTTGGGCAAAAAGTTCCGAAATGGTCATGATTCAGAGTCTCCTCCTCCTCGAGTCTGCATGGTATGAGGCAAATTTCGGGAAAGAGTGACGATTTCCGATGCCAAAGAAGAAATCCTCTCCCGGAGCTTGAAGATGCAATCCGTAATCTCCGCCTTTCCCCGGACGACATCCTCCGCCAGGGCAAAACAGGAAGGGCGTCCGCAAGCACCACAATCAATATGAGGCAGTTTTTCGTAAATTGAGTTGAGTTTTTTGAGCCTTGCCATAGCCTGGGGGAGATCCTCCCCAAGGGGAAGCCTGGAGTAGGGTTTTATCTCCCCCTCAAGGCGCCACTTCCCTTTCTGATAGTGTTCGTGCAACATTTCCCGATACTCTTCAGAAATATCCCACGCTACTTCTATGTTTCGAAGCCTGAGCTCCGAAAGAAAACGAGATTCCGCGTTTCCCACTCCTCCTATGCACCCCTGGGCACAGATTCGGCACTCCACGTAATCCAACCCTCGAAGTTTTCCAAGTTCGATATCCTGAAGCAAATCCAGGGTATTGCGCAAACCCGAAACCGAAAGAGTGCGGAGAGGTTTTTCGGAAAAAGCTTCCACGTGCTTGGCCTCTCCTCCCCGCATGGCCCAAAAAAGCCAACGCATGTTATCTTCTGGGAGAGGCTCGTTCTGCACCTTCACTCCCGCCGCAAGAAGATCCCGAGCCACCCGTTTTATGGAAACCGCATGAGAGAAAGCGCTTTCCCCCCTCCCCAGGGGAGAATGCACCATGGTAATCTTGGCAGGACAGGGTACCATCAGGCAGAGCCGGGCATCCGGATGTCGGGTTGTCCATAGCTGGGCCGCCACTTCCAAGGGATTTTCCGTCGGGATCAGCCTCCCGATGAGCTCGGGGAAACGGACCTGAATAAGCCGGATCATGGCAGGGCAATAGATGGAAATCAGGGGAAGCTGTTCCGTGGACGTTTCCTGAAGAATTTGGGCAGTCGCATAGGCCACGACATCGAAAGCGAGAGGAACTTCTTCGATAGCCATGCGAACCCCAAGGTTATCCAGGGCATGGTACACCAGGGAGGGTTTCCAGTAAGGAGCAAATTGAGCGTAAAGCGCAGGGTCCGCAATAAAAGTTACGGTTTTATGAGAACGTAAAAGTCCCCAATCATCCTCGTTCATGGTGAGAGCTTTCTTTTTGCAGGTCCGAAGACATTCCCCGCAATCGATGCACAGCTCGGGAATGATGTTCACCTTACCGTGAATAACCCGAATGGCTTCGGTAGGGCAGGATTTTATGCAGTTCACACACCCTTCGCATAGGTTATCGTGTGTTTTTATCCCTTTGAAAGAATGATTATTCTCCTCCATAACAGCAAACCTCATTTCAGAACATGAAGAGGCTCATAAAACACCGTGGCCTCCTCGGTTTTTATCCTTTTCTTACAGTAAAGATGGCACTACCTTTCGATATACAAAAGATTCGGGGCTGGTATAGTTTCGTTTCCCCGGCTTCATGGCAGGGCAAAAAGCTCAGGCCTTTCTCTCCGAAGGAGAAACGAAAAAAAGCACCGCTCTGAGGGTGGTTCCCTCTCCGGGAGCCGTTTCAATGTGAAGCTCGTCCGCATTACGTTTTATGTTGGGGAGCCCCATTCCCGCTCCAAACCCCATTTCCCGGATATGATCCGGAGCTGTGGAAAAGCCTTCCTGCATGGCAAGATCCACATCGGGAATGCCCG
Source organism: Synergistaceae bacterium (assembly GCA_036769705.1). GTDB lineage: Bacteria > Synergistota > Synergistia > Synergistales > Aminiphilaceae > DAIPKP01. The sequence goes on along the minus strand of DAIPKP010000016.1, from coordinate 19,397 downwards.
GCCCTTCATCCCGGACAAGAAGTTCTATTTTCTCCTGATCGATGGAGGCTTGAAGCTCTCCTCCTCCGCCGTGAATAACCAGGTTCATCTCCGCTTCGTAGGTGATAACCGCGGCCCGCTGGCAAATAATTGAAGAAGCCCCCAGCATTTTAAGAGTTTCTTTAATTTGCATGGAAGCTTCCCCCGCCGCGAGGAAATCGTCCGCCTCCACGGAAAATTTCACGATATAGGGAGCCGTCACGGAATCAAACTCCCCTATCGGGTATTTCACAGGGGATAATTCCGGCTCCGAAAAGGATACCGCAGGTTTCGTACATGCTTTTTTTCACCAGAATGATGGGAACCCCCGCTTTCTTTGCCAGTTCCAGGGTATTTTCCTGAGGGCGTTTTCCCCGGGCAAACACAATGGCCGGCAAATCCATCATCTGGGCGGTACGTACGATTTGAATATTCGTCAATCCCGTAATCAGCAAAGATCCCGGCTTGGCAAAGGCAAGGACATCGCTCATCAAATCCGCTCCATAGGCATATTTTACATCCAGAGAACCAGTCAGATCCTCTCCGCACAAGACAACCCCATCCAACAATTTTACAATATCACCTAAATTCATTCTCATGCCTCCTCCTGGGATGCCCTTCAAGCATGCTTTTTCAATTTTTGGCCGGAGACCACCTCCTGCCATGTTAAAGATATCACAATTACTCGGGAAATGCTGCCGATCGAAGCCTGAATTCTTTTATAAATTTCCATCCCGAGCCAGTAGATTGAAGAAGGGTAACCATTCGCCCAAGGGGCCGATGAGTAAGGGGATTGATGGAAAGAGTTTCCTCCCCGAAAGGAATTCCTTTCGCCTTCGCCAGGGAATCCGCCAAAAAAGGCCCGGAAGCCTTTTCTGTGTTGTCGAGCCCCCGAACGAACCATGTACCCAGGGCGTAAGCCCGGGCCATGAGAGGCATATCTCTCGGGCGTTCATGCAGGGCAAACCAAATTTTGCTCCGCAGCTCCCGAAGAGTAGGGTCATAGGATATGCGCCATTTCTGGGAAACCGCAAAAATACCGGAGCGTACCTCCAGCATGGGGTCCAAAGCTCCTGCGTGCCAAAAAGTAAAGGGACGCCCCATTTCCTTGAGAGTTCGCCACAAATCCAAGGCCTCCATGAGCCCCATCACATTCACCAGCACCGAGGCTCCAGCATGTTCCGCCTCTACCAGGGAGGGGCGAACGTCTCTATCCATGGCTCCGGCGCTCCAGAGCGGCATGGGGACAAATTCTTCTCGGGAAAGGAGTTCAGCCAGAAAGGTTCCGCTTCTTCTTAGAACAGGATCCAGGCGGTCTGAAAAAACAGCCATGGCGGTTCCCGGAGACATAAAGCCGGGAGCTATGTGGCCAAAAGCGGCTACCCGGAAGCGGGAATAAAGGTCCAGAGCAAAAATGTACTGCAAAGGAGGGCCATACTCCTGACGAAGGGAAATTTCTTCGCCGTATGCAAGAATCAGAGGGAGCTGCGTTTCCTGATAGATCCGGAGAAGCTCCAGGTTATGGCTATCCGGAGCAAAGCTCAGGGCTCCCACAAGGGCTTTTTCTCGCTTCCACTCCTCCACCCGGGATTTTCCCAAAGGATAGAGATCCTCCCGTAACATGGGAGGTTCGTAAACAAAGCGGATATCGTGATTCTGGGTTCCGTAGTGCCGTTCGTTTACCTCCTGAGCCACCATCTCGAGGGCAGCCCGGATGGAATCTCCCTCGTCGCTCTCCCATCCCTCCGAAGGAGGATAGACGAAAATCTGCCACATCCATCCTTCCTCCAGGGGACGGATTTCACCCCAAAGGCGAGAGGGCATGATGAAAATCATGAAAAGTAACATTCCTAGGATTGTCTTTTTAAACAACTGGATCCCCCCTGTCATGCTTTGCACATCTCATGTATCATACCTAAAGGCGCTCTTTAAAACCACCGGAAATGGGGCTATAAAAAATGATTTTGTTTGGATCTGCGGTCTTTCTGGTTCTTCTTTTCTTTCTCGCCTTAGGTATTTTTTCCGGAAAGGGAGCAAGCCAGGAAAAATTTTCTCTCGGAGGAAGGCAGCTTTCCTCTCGAGGAGTGGGAGGTACTATCCTCGGAGCTCTGGTAGGAGGAGCTTCCACCGTGGGAACCGCGGAAATGGCTTACGTTCATGGCTTTGCAGCCTGGTGGTTTACCCTTGGAGGAGGTTTGGGATGCCTTTTCCTGGGACTTCTTTTCGCCTCTCCCCTTCGAAAGACCCAACTCACCACGATTCCGCAATTTCTTGCTTCCCGATTCGGACATCCCGTAGCCCGCACGGCACTTCTCGCCACGGTATTGGGGACCTTTCTCTCCGTGGTGGCACAATTTTTTGCGGGAATGGCTCTTTTACGCAACCTTTTTCCTCTTTCGGAATTTCAAAGCGCTCTTGTCATCGCCCTTCTCATTCTGGGATTTCTTCTCTTCGGAGGCCTTCAGAGCTACAGCGCTTTGGGGGAAGCAAAGATATTCTTTCTTTACGGCGTTCTGGGCATCTGTGCTTTCATGGCATGTATCAAGGGAAATCCCGAATGGAGCTTCTCCCGAATTTTCAGCTGCGAAAGCTCTTACGGGCTTTTGAGCCGAGGAATTCTCAAAGATCTTACCTCGGGATTTTCTCTTATTCTCGGCGTGTTGAGCACCCAAATCTATATCCAGGCCCTCTACGGCGCAAAAAACGAGGACACCGCCCGGAAAGGTGCCTTTTTAGGAGCTCTTCTCATGCCTCCTCTAGGAATCCTGGGAATCCTTATCGGCCTTTCGGTGCGATCTCTCGGAATATCCATTCCTCCCTCCCAGGTACTCCCCTACTTTCTCAGCGCCTTTTTCCCGCCCTTCATATCCGGGCTCCTCTGGGGAGGCATTCTCATTACCATCATCGGGTGCGCTGCGGGACTTTCTCTCGGCATCGCCACCAACGTAGTACATGATCTGCTTCTTCCAAACCTCTCGGGAAAGATAAAGAAAAAGCTTTCCCTCGTCCTGGATCGCCTGGGAGTTCTCCTTATCGTTCTCTCCAGTACCGCCATCGCCCTGGCATCGGGAAAGTGTTTTATTCTACAATGGAGCTACGTCAGCATGGGGCTTCGGGGAGCAGGAGCCTTCTTTCCCATTTTTCTCGGGATTTTCTTTCCGCAAACTCTTCCTCCCTCCTGGGTACTGGCCTCTTCTTTCGGAGGCATAGGAGGCACCATACTATGGGGAGGAATAACCCGAAACGGAGAACACGCCCTTCTGGCGGGCTTTCTTCTTTCGGGAAGCATCGTGCTGGTAGGAGCAATGCGACATTTTATCACTCATAAAGGAGGTCTCTCGTGATGATGGCACACACCAAAAAACCAAAGGTTCTCGTAACCAGAAAAATTCCGGAAAAAGGGCTGGCTCTTCTCCGAGACAAGGTTGATTTGGATCTTTGGGATTACGACGAAATACCCATTCCAAAAGAGGAGCTTTATGCAAAAGCCTCCAAGCTGGATGGAATTATAGCTCTTCTCAGCGATTCCATGAATGCGGATTTTTTCGACCGGGCACCGCAACTGAAGGTGGTAAGCAACTACGCCGTGGGCTACGACAACATCCAGGTGGAGGAAGCCATAAAACGAGGCATCGCAGTCACCAACACTCCGGATGTTCTCACGGAAGCTACCGCAGATCTCGCCTTTGCCCTTATTCTCGGAACAAGCCGCCGCATTGGAGAAGCGGAGCGGCTTATCCGGAAAGGGGAATGGAAAAGCTGGGGGCCCACACTCCTTCTCGGACAGGATGTATATGGATCCTCCCTCGGAATTGTAGGGCTTGGACGCATCGGTAAAGCCGTAGCTCGAAGAGCCCGGGGCTTTAACATGACCATCTTTCACACGGGACGGACTCAAGAAGACGATCCCGAAACGGGATCCCGTTGGCTTCCTTTGGAGGAGCTCCTGGCATCTTCGGACATCGTGACTCTTCACTGCCCTCTCGATGAAAATACCCGGCATATCATCAACCGGGAAGCCCTGAATCTCATGAAATCCTCCGCGATTCTCGTCAATACGGGACGGGGCGGGCTTATCGATCAAGATGCCCTTTACGAGGCCCTCGCAGAAAAACGTATCGCCGCAGCGGGGCTGGACGTTTTCGATCCCGAACCTCTTCCGGCAGGCCATCGGCTGCTCTCCCTGGAAAATATCCTGCCTCTTCCCCATATAGGAAGTGCCAGCATTGCAGCCCGGGAAGGCATGGCGGTGCTGGCGGCGAAAAACCTTCTCGCCGTATTGGAGGGAAAAGAACCTCTCTGCCGGGTAACTCTTTAAAAAATCTTGCATGGATTTGCCAAACTTGGGAGAGGAAGCCTTGGCTTCCTCTCCGGACATCTCAAAGCGACATCTCCCCATATCCCTTACATTTTTCCTCTTACTCTTTTTTTGTTATCCTCTTCGGAGTTCCTTTCTTTTCCAAAAAATAAGAGGCTTTTCTCGATACATTTTAGGAAGAACAACGCATTTGACAAAAATTGCACTCTTTTCTGAATAAGACGACTTTACCATTTCATTGTTGACAATTGCAACCATCACGTAAATAATGTCAACATATCCTACAAAGGGGGGCCTTTTTGTGGAGAAAAAAAAGTTTCTTTATGAGGGCAAAGCAAAGCGAGTTTATGAAACCCGAGATCCCGAGGTATATCTTATCGAATATAAAGATGATCTCACCGCTTTTAACGCAGAGAAAAAGAGCACCCTCGCAGGGAAGGGGCGCCTGAACAACAAAATCAGCTCTCACCTCTTCACCTATCTCAAGGAAAAGGGCATTGCAAGCCATTTCATCGCTCAAATTGACGATCTTTGTCATACCGCCAGGAAGGTAACGATCCTGCCTCTCGAAGTGGTGGTACGCAACATCACCACGGGATCCCTCTGCAAACGCCTGGGAATCGAGGAAAACATACGCCTGCCTCGGCCTCTGGTAGAGTTTTATCTTAAAGACGACGCTCTCGGAGACCCCATCGTTACGGAAGATCACGCTCTTCTTTTCGGATGGGCTTCCGAAGAAGATTTGCGGGAAATCAAGAAAAGCGCCCTTGAAATAAACCAACTGCTTCAAAAGCTTTTCCTGGATAAGGGCATTATTCTCGTGGATTTTAAAATCGAGTTCGGGAAAACCTCCTCGGGAGAGCTTCTCCTGGCGGATGAAATTTCCCCGGACACCTGCCGCCTATGGGATGAGAAAACAATGAAAAAACTTGACAAAGATCGTTTCCGTAAAGATCTCGGAGATGTTCTCGGAGCTTATCGGGAAATTTTGTTCCGTCTTACAGGAGAGGAGCTATAACCATGAGTTTTCACGCAGAGATTATCATAACTCTCAAAGAAGGAGTGCTCGACACTGCGGGGAAAGCGGTCTCCCTTTCCCTCCGCCATTTAGGGCATCAGGGAATTCGGGAACTTCGCATAGGCCGGGTAGTACACGTCAACCTGGATATTCCAGAAGAAAAAGCTGCCAGGGCCACGGTGGAAACCATGTGCTCGGATCTTCTCGTAAACGATCTTATCGAAGAATATCGGTACACCCTGGAGAAGATTTAAAATGCGCTCGGCGGTAGTTATTTTTCCCGGCAGCAATTGTGATCAGGATGTTCTGCGAGCCTTGAGAGAGCATACCCGGGGAGTCGTGGAACCAGTATGGCACGCAAACGAAAATCTTCCGAAGGATACGGATCTGGTGGTGCTCCCAGGAGGCTTTTCTTACGGGGATTATCTTCGCCCCGGAGCCATGGCGGCTCGTTCTCCCATTATGAAGGCAGTTAAAGAGCATGCCGCCAGAGGCCGCTATGTATTGGGAATATGCAACGGATTTCAGGTACTTACCGAGGCCCATCTCCTTCCGGGAGCTTTACTCCCTAACAAAAGCCTCTCCTTCATCTGCCGTCCCTGCCATGTAAGAGTGGAAACCACGGGATCCCCCTTTACGTCACGCTACTCCCGGCACAAGGTGCTCCAGTTTCCCATCGCCCACCATGAAGGATTGTACTTTCTTCCCGATAAGGAATTGGAAGAACTGGAAAAAAACGGTCAAATTATTTTCCGTTACGTGGATTCCAGGGGAGCTCTTTCCGAGGAAAGCAACCCCAATGGATCGAAAGACAATATTGCAGGAATCGCCAATGCGGAAAGAAACGTACTCGGCCTTATGCCTCATCCGGAAAGGGCAAGCGATCCCGCTCTCGGAGGCATAGACGGCATCGGGATGTGGCACTCCATACAATCCTGGATCGAGGAAAAAGGGAGGAAATAACAATGGATTACTCCGCAGTCGGCCTGAGCCGTGAAGAATACGATTCCCTGGTGGATCTTCTCCGGAGAGAACCCAACGAAACGGAATTACGCCTCTTCGGCGTCATGTGGTCCGAACATTGCAGTTACAAATCCACTCGCCCTCTTCTGAAACAGTTTCTCACCTCGGGACCCACGGTGCTTCAGGGCCCAGGAGAAAACGCCGGAGTAGTGGATCTCGGCAAGGGATGGGGATTGGCCTTCAAGGTGGAAAGTCACAACCATCCTTCTGCGGTAGAACCTTATCAAGGAGCTGCCACAGGCGTAGGAGGTATTATCCGCGACATTCTCGCCATGGGAGCCCGCCCTACGGCTTCCATGGACGGGCTTTTTTTGGGAGACCCCAAAAATCTGAAAAGCCATGCCCTGGCCCAGGGAATTGTAAAGGGTGTAGGAGGATACGGAAATTCCGTGGGAGTTCCCACCGTAGGGGGAAAGACCTTCTATCACGAATCCTATAATAAGAATCCTCTGGTAAACGCTTTTTGCGCGGGTATCGTAAAGCTCGACAATCTTGTGAGCTCCCAGACCGCCAAGCCGGGCCAGAAAGTACTTCTTCTTGGAGCTAAAACAGGTCGGGATGGCATTGCCGGAGCCGCCTTCGCCTCGGTGGAACTCAACGAAGACACCCGGCAGAGTCGCCCCCAGGTACAGATTGGTGATCCCTTTACGGAAAAGCGTCTTATCGAATGCTGCCTCGAGCTTCTGGAGGAAAAACTTGTGGCAAGCATGCAGGATATGGGTGCCGCAGGCGTGCTTTCCTCCTCCAGTGAAGTAGCATCCAAGAGCGGCGTCGGCATGGTGCTCGATCTCGATAAAGTTCCTCAACGGGAAACAAATATGCAGGGATGGGAAATCGCTCTTTCGGAATCTCAGGAAAGAATGCTTCTCGTGGTGGAGCCTTCGAAAATCCATGCGGTTATCCGGGTAGCGGAAAAATGGGATCTGGATTGTACGGAATTCGGGATTGTTACCGAAGAAGAAGAGTATGTCCTTCGGGAAAAAGGTGTGGTAACAGCATCTCTTCCTCCGGCCCTCATAGGAGGAAACGCCCCGGTTATTCATTGGGCCTCCCGGGAACCCGAAGATCTGAAATCGAGAAGCGCTCTTCCCTCTTTTACGCCCCCTGAAAAATGGAACGAACTCCTTCTATCGCTTCTCACGAGTCCCTCTTTGGGCAAGAAGAATTGGATCTGGGAACAGTACGATTCCATGGTGCAGACAAATACCGTGGAAGGCCCGGGACAATCCGTCAGCGTAACCCGAGTTCTTCCCTCGGAAAATTATGTAGCTTTCAGCATGGAAGCGGATCCTTGGAAATGCTTTATTTCCCCCTACCAGGGAGGAGCGGAAACCGTGGCAAAAGCTTTGCGCTCTCTGGCAGTAGCAGGAGCGAGCCCCTTGGGACTCACGGACTGCCTGAACTTTCCCTCTCCGGAAAAATCCACCCAATTCTGGGAACTCCAGCAATGCGTAGCAGGCATGGCGGAATGCAGCAAAGCCTTGGAATGCCCTGTGGTTTCAGGGAATGTGAGCCTTTATAACGAGTATCCCGAAGGGCGTATTCTTCCCACACCTCTCGTGGTAGCAGCGGGAATGATCCCCTCTCTCGACACCTATATTCCTTCGGGAAAATGGCAGGAAAATGATCGTATTTTCCTCGTGGGAGAACTGGAAGCCGCCTTCGGTGGAAGCCATTACATATACAACAGAACGGGCTCTTTCTACGGCCCTCTTCTTCCTTTCGACCCGGAAAAAGAAAAAGATTTTCTCCGCCGGGCTCTGGAAACTGCCGCCCAAGGAGCTGCCAACAGCGGAAGGCCCCTGGCGGGAGGAGGATTGGGAGTTGCCCTGGCCAAGGAAACCATGGCCTGCGGTTTCGGCCTTCACGTGGCTATTACCGCTCCGGTACGGCTGGATTCCTTTTATTTCAGCGAGGGAGGCCCCCGGGCTCTTTATGCGGTATCCCCGGAAAAGGTAGAGGAATTCCTGGATATCTGGGAGAAATTTCCGCTTATCGAACTCGGCACAGTACGAGGAACCCACCTCCATGGCATGGGAGCCTTTAACATTTCCGTAATAGACCTTCAAAAGGCCTGGGAGGAATAACTTCATGTGCGGTATTTTTGGAGCCTATTCTCCTAAAAAAATTTCCGTTCTCGAGGATGTTTACCTCGGGCTTTACGCCCTCCAACACCGAGGGCAGGAGTCCGCCGGGATAGCATGGAGCGATTCCGGCGGCACCATCGAAACCATGAAGGGCATGGGGCTTGTTCATAAGGCTCTGAACCAGAATACTCTGGCGGGCATGTCGTCCTTTGCCGCCATAGGGCATGTGCGCTACTCGACTGCGGGAGGGTCTTTTTCCGCCAACGCCCAACCCCTTACTGCCACGTATGCCCGGGGAGATGTGGCCATAGCTCATAATGGCAATATCACCAACGCAAACGGAACCCGACAGCTTCTCCAAAGCCGGGGAGCTATTTTCCAATCCACCGGAGATACCGAGGTTATTCTGCACCTTATGGCTCATCAATCCCACAAACCGCCCCTGGACGCTCTGCTCTCCTCCCTCCGGCGGCTTAGAGGAGCCTTCAGTCTTGCGGTTCTTCTCGGGAATCGCCTGGTAGCCGCCCGGGATCCCTGGGGTTTTCGCCCTTTAGTTCTGGGAAGACGGGAAGACACCTGGTACGTGGCTTCCGAAAGCTGCGCCCTGGATATTATCGGAGCGGAGCTCGTACGGGATGTACGCCCTGGCGAAATAGTGATCATCGATAACAACGATCTGCAATCCATTACGATCCCTCATACCGCAACCCGGCAACATCTCTGCTCTTTCGAATACGTCTACTTTGCCCGGCCGGATAGCGTAATCGATGGCATTTCCGTTTATAACGCCAGAAAAGAGATGGGCCGCCTCCTTGCGGGAGAAAATCCCGTATCCGCAGATCTGGTGACGGGTATGCCCGACAGCGGCACCATCGCCGCCATGGGCTACGCCGAAGGATCGGGAATTCCCTACGAAAAGGCGGTGGTCCGCAATCGTTACGTGGGAAGAACCTTTATTCAACCCACCCAGCGGGTACGGGAAATCGGCGTGCGTATCAAGCTGAACCCCATCGGAGAAATTATGCGGAATAAAGAGGTGATCATCGTCGACGATTCCCTCGTCCGAGGAACCACATCCAAGAGAATGGTCCGGATGATCCGTGATGCAGGAGCCACTAAAGTACACCTTCGCATTGCCTCTCCTCCGGTGCGTTTCCCCTGTTATTACGGTATAGACACTCCCACCAGCGAAGAACTGGCAGCGGCCCGCATGGATCTGCCCGCCCTGGGAAAACTTGTGGAGGCGGATTCTCTTTCCTACATTTCCAAGGACGACCTGATGGCCGCCATCGGCATAGACCCTTGCCGCATGTGCACTGCCTGCTTTACCGGAGAGTATATGGAGGAAAAAGATTATGAGCCTGAGCTATGAAGATGCGGGAGTAAGCATCTCCAAGGGAAATGCCTGGGTAGAAATGATTAAGGAACTGCTTCGTAAACACCCCTCCCCCTCAGGAGTGGTGGGCGGTATCGGTGGTTTTTCCGGGCTCTACAGCCTTACGGAAGATCTCTATCTTGCGGCATGCTGCGACGGAGTGGGAACCAAAATGGAGCTCGCAAAAGCCTGGAACCGCATGGAAGGGCTGGGGCAGGACCTGGTAGCCATGAATGTGAACGACCTGGTTACCTGCGGCGCCAAGCCCCTCTTCTTTTTGGATTATCTTGCCTGCGGCACCCTGGATGCAGATCGGTATCGCCCCGTCATGGAAAGCGTCATTCAAGCCTGTGAAGCCTGTGATTGCGCTCTTCTCGGAGGAGAAACGGCGGAAATGCCCGGAGTGTACTCCCCGGAGGGGTTCGATCTTGCAGGGTTTTCCGTGGGCGTGGTCTCCAGAGAAAAGCTTATTACCGGAGAAGACGTCCTTCCGGGAGATCTTCTCGTGGGGCTCCCCAGCTCCGGCGTTCACAGCAACGGTTTCAGCCTCGTCCGTAAAGCCCTGGAAGATCTTCCGGATCCCCGACATATCTCCGTTCCCGGAGAAGAAACCCTGTTGGGGGACCTGCTTTTACGTCCCACCAGGCTCTACGTCCGCCAAGCCCTGGAAGTACAGCAATTCGTTTCTCTCAAGGCCATGGCCCATATTACAGGAGGAGGTCTAGAAGAAAACATCGCCCGCATTTGCGGGGATCACATTCCTTCCGTAGATTACTCTTCCTGGGAACGCCCTCCTCTCTTCCGCTGGCTCGCTTCTCAGGGTATTCCGGAAAAAGAGATGCGCTCGGTCTTCAACCTCGGCATGGGATTCGTCTTCGTCTGTTCTCCCGAGGAGAAAGAGCCTCTTCTGAAGGCTCTCCGCACTTTGGGAGAGGAACCCCAGGTTATCGGGGAGGTTCGGCGAAGGGAGCGAAGGCCCTCATGAGCACGGATACTTCTTCCTTTTCCTCCATGGCGATTCTTATTTCCGGAAGAGGCTCGAATATGTGTGTTCTGGCGGATAAAGTGGCTTCCGGAGATCTGCCCGGAAGTATCTCCTTTGTGGGATCCGACAGAGAAAAAGCCCAGGGACTGGAAGCTGCCCGAATCCGTGGCCTGACGACCCGGGTCTTCCCCTACGAAGAACTCGGAAGAGAGCGGGCGGAAGAAAGCCTTATTCAAGCCCTTCTGGAAAGTGGCGTTACCTGGATCGTTCTGGCGGGATTCATGAAGATTCTATCCGCCCGGTTTGTAGCGGAGTTCGGAGGAAGAATCGTGAACATCCATCCCTCCCTCCTCCCCGCATTTCCCGGAGTGGATGCCATCGGCCAAGCTCTGAAATATGGCGTTAAAGTTACGGGCGTTACGGTACATCTCGTGGATCGCAAGGTGGATCATGGCCCCATTTTGGCTCAGCAGGCGGTATCCGTCCCCGAACAGGTGGACCGCGAGACTCTTGAGGCACGAGTTCATGCGGCGGAACACGACATTTACTGGAAAACTCTCAAAAATCTTTTTGAGGGCCGTTACGTAGAACACGGAAGGAGACGAAAGCTCGATGCATAATCGCCGCGCTCTTATCTCGGTTTGGAACAAGGAAGGAGTTCCCGAATTTTGCTCCTCCCTGGTATCGGGAGGATGGGAATTAGTTTCCAGTTCGGGAACCGCAAAAGCTTTGAAAGAAGCGAACCTTCCCGTGACGGAAGTGGAAACGCTTACGGGATATCCTCATATTTTAGGAGGCCGGGTAAAAACCCTGCATCCCGCCGTTTTCGGAGGTATCCTCGCCCGGCGCGATTTTGCCGGAGATCTCGAGGACGTGGAGAAATTTGATATTCCTCTTTTCGATCTCGTGCTCTGCACGCTCTATCCCTTCGAGGAAAAGGCCCGGGAAGGGCAGGATCTTGCCACGCTCCTCGAACATATCGACATCGGAGGAGTAACTCTCATCCGGGGAGCCGCAAAAAACTATCCTCATGTTATCGTTCTTACGGATACCGGAGATTGCGGCACCGTCATGGAAGAGCTCCGGGCCTATGGAGACGTATCTCTTCCTACAAGGCAAAAACTCGCCCTCAAGGCTTTCCGCAAAACCTCCCTCTACGATGCCACCATTCTCGAAGGGCTTGAAAAAGCGCTAGGGAGCTTCGAAGACGTTTTCGAAGAGGAAGCCGTCCTCGGACTTCGTAAGGAGGAAACCCTCCGCTACGGAGAAAATCCCCACCAGGAAGCGGCTCTCTATCTTCCTCCTCTGAAAGATCTTCCCTGGACCTTGCTCGGGGGTAAACCCCTCTCGTACAATAACATTATCGACCTTGACGCCGTTCTTCGGGGAGCAAGCCTTTTTTCCGGCGAGTGTGCCTGTACCATCGTGAAACATACCACTCCCTGCGGTATCGCTCTGGGAAAAACTCCGGAAGAGGCCTTTCAGAAAGCCTATAACTGCGATTCTCTTTCCGCCTTCGGAGGTGTGGTAAGCTTTACCCGTCCTCTGGACGAAAACACCTGCCGCCTTCTGGGAGAGCATTTTATCGAAATCGTGGTAGCTCCCGATTTTGACTCCCAAGGTTTGGAATATCTCCGGGAACGTCGGCCCAACTTACGGATTATCCGCTGGCAGGGAGGACGCATAAGCTCCCTGGAAATACGCAGCACCTGGAGCGGCTACCTGGTACAGCAGGATCGGATGCCCGAGCTTCCCTCTCCTGAAAAGGGCTCCTGGATAGGAACCGAACGAAAAGATCTCTGGGAAGATCTTCTTTTTGCCTGGAAAACTGTGGCGTTGTGCAAAAGCAACGCCATCGCAGTGATAAAAGACGGAGAAACCCTGGGTATGGGACGGGGGTTTACCAGCCGGGTTGATGCGGTTACCTGGGCCCTGAAGCAGGCAGGAGAGAAAGCCCGGGGAGCCATATTGGCTTCGGATGCGTTCTTCCCCTTTCCCGACAGCGTAGAAAAAGCTGCGGAAGCCGGGATAAGCGCAATTATACAGCCCGGGGGCTCCAAGAAAGATCCCGAGGTTGTGCAGGCGGCGGAACGCCTCGGCATAACCATGTTTCTCAGCGGATGGCGCACTTTCCGGCATTAAGATTCTTGGAACGAAAGAAATCGAAAAGGAGGAAGCCAGCATGAAAATACTTCTCCTCGGAGGAGGAGGAAGGGAACACACCCTTGCCTGGGCCCTTCATCGTTCTCCTCACGTAAGCTCCATCTACTGCGCTCCCGGAAATGCGGGAATAGGAGAAATCGCCACCCTCTACGACATCGATCCTGTCCAGGGAGACGAAGTGCTTTCTCTTGCAAAGAAAATCGATCCGGATCTCGTGATAGTAGGCCCGGAAACCCCTCTGGTATCAGGAGTTTCGGACCTCCTTCGAAAAGAAGGATACCCCGTCTTCGGCCCTGGCCAGGAGGGAGCACGCATGGAAGGAAGCAAAGCCTTCTCCAAAACTTTCATGGCCCGCCATGAAATTTCCACCGCTCCCTTCGATATCTGCACCACCATGGAGGAAGCCCTGGAAGCGCTTCAAAAAAGGACTCCCCCATATGTAGTGAAAGCGGATGGCCTGGCGGCAGGAAAAGGTGCTTTTCTTCTCGATTCTCTGGAGGAAGCTCAAAAAACCTGTGAATATCTCCTGGTACTTGAAGGACTTGGAGAGGCAGGAAAAACCGTGATTATCGAAGATTTCATGCCCGGTTGGGAGGTAAGTATTCTGGCCCTTACGGACGGAAAAACGGTACATCTCCTCCCTCCCTCCCAGGATCATAAACGGGCCCTCGACGGCGACAAGGGGCCCAATACGGGAGGCATGGGTGCCTACACTCCGGTTCCCCAGCTTTCCCGAGGCATGTTGAAAAACATTGAAGAAAAGATTATTTTCCCCACTATCGAAGGACTTCGCAAAGATAATATTCCCTTCTGCGGTGTTCTCTATGCGGGAATCATGATTTCGAAAAACAATCCTTACGTACTAGAATTTAACGTTCGTTTCGGAGATCCTGAGGCTCAGGTAGTGATACCCTCCCTGGATATCGATTGGGGACACGTGTTGTATGCCTGTGCCACCGGAACCCTTCAGGAAATTTCCTGGCCCGCCAAAAGCGACGCCGTAGCGGGGGTAGTTCTCGCTTCGGGGGGGTATCCCGGATCCTACGAAAAAGGGAAAGTCCTCTCGGGGCTCGACGAAGCGGAATCCTCCGAAGATATTCTGGTTTTCCATGCCGGGACAACGCTGGACAACGAAGGACATGTCATCACCAACGGCGGAAGAGTATGCACTATAAGCGGCAAGGGGGAAAACCTTGCGGAAGCCATTCACCGGGCCTATGCGGGAGTGAAGATGATCGATTTCGAAAAAAAGCAGTATCGAAAAGATATCGGATATCGGGCACTGAAACATCGGCCCCTGGTAGGAATTATTTTGGGATCCGCTTCGGATCTTCCCAAAGCCGAGGAATCCCTTAAAATCTTCCAGCAGTTCCACATTCCTTACGAAATAACCGTGGCTTCCGCTCACCGGACTCCGGAAGAAGTGGTACGTTACGCTCAGGGGGCTCAAAACCGAGGCCTTCAGGTTTTACTCGCCTTTGCAGGACTTTCCGCAGCACTTCCCGGAGTTGTTGCGGCTCATACCCTCCTACCCGTTTTCGGAGTTCCCGTGAATGCGGGCACCTTGGGAGGCATGGACGCTCTTCTCTCTGTAAGCCAAATGCCTCCGGGAGTTCCTGTGGGATCCCTCGGTATCGACGGAGGAAGAAATGCGGCTCTTCTCGCTTGCCGTGTGCTCGCCCTGGAAAATGAAGAAATCCGGGAATATCTCACGCAATGGAATACAGAAGCTGCGGAGAAAGTACGTAGCTCCCGGGAAAAACTGGGAGTACACTCCCAGCCCCCTGCCGAGGCTTTTCTTGGCTAGCTCTATCACCTATACAAAGTGGTCCTCCCTTCTTCGGGAGGAGTTCGGCACCCGGGTCCATAAAATTTCCCTGGACCTGGGTGCTGGATGTCCTCACCGGGAAGGCCTTCGAAAAGGAGGATGTATTTTCTGCGACTACCGGGGAGGCGGGAGCGGAGCCGCCCTTCAAGGCATCTCCCTGGAAGAACAGGTTCGACGCGGAGCTTTCATTGCTCAAAATCGCTTCAAAGCAAAAAAAGGCATCCTCTACTTTCAAAGCTATTCCGCTTCCAATCTTCCGCTTCCTCTTTTGAAGGAAAAAATAGAAAAAGCTCTTCACGAAACATCGCTCCACCTTCCCATAGTGGGGCTCGCTCTGGGAACCCGGCCCGACCTGGTGCCGGAGGATTTTTTTCTTCTCCTCGAAGAATATATGAGCCGGGGGCTCGCCGTATGGCTGGAGCTGGGCATTCAGACCACCCAGGAAGAGGGACTCCTCTTTCTGCGACGGGGACATACTCTGGAGACCGTAGAAGAGGCCTTACAACGGGCATCCTCGAGGCCTTCTCTGCGCCTCTGTGCCCATCTTATCGCAGGCATTCCAGGGGAACCTGCGGACCAGCTTTTACGTTCCGTCCGCTGGCTTATCTCTCGCAAGGTATACTCTTTCAAATTCCATCCTCTCCACGTTCTTCGGGGAACCCCTCTCGAAAAACTCTATGAAAAAGAAGAGTTCACTCCCCTCTCCCTCCAGGAATACGCCCGGCGAGTTGCGGAAGTTCTTTTAGCGGAGCCCGAAATTGTGGTACAACGTCTTTCCGCAGACGCACATCCCTCTTTTCTCGTAGCTCCGGAGTGGATGAAAGATAAAAACAAAGTCCTTCAGTGCATCGAAAAAAATCTCGCAAACCTGGGATGATAGAAAAATGAGATAGGACGAGGCCTTCCCTGCAGGGAAGGCCTCGTTTTTCGCTGAAATAAAGAGATGTTAAGCGCACAAACAGGAAGACCCCTTAGGAAACCACTTCCTGAAGATCAAGTTCATTCTCGGTTTTCGCTATCACCGTAGAGACACAGGCATCTCCCGTAACGTTGAGAGCGGTCCGGAACATGTCCAGTACCGCATCGATTCCCGCAATCAAAGCCACTCCTTCGAGAGGCAATCCCGCCTGGGTAAGCACCAGGGTAAGCATGATAAGCCCCGCTCCGGGAACGCCAGCGGTACCGATGGAAGCAAGGGTTGCGGTAAGAATGATGCTGATCTGCATGCTGCTGGTAAGTTCAATGCCAAAAGCCTGGGCCACGAAGAGGGCGCAAACTCCCTGGTAGAGTGCGGTCCCATCCATATTGATGGTAGCTCCCAGAGGAAGCACGAAGGAAGAAATTTTTTCGGAAACTCCCATGGTCTGGACACACTCCATGGTTACCGGCAACGTAGCGGAGCTTGAACGAGTTACGAAAGCCGTAAGCATGGCTTCCTTGACGCCCCGGAAGAACCAGAAGGGAGATTTACGGGTAAAAAGCGTCACGAGCCCCGAGTAGACTACCACCGCATGAACCAGGCAGCCCACGGCTACTGCAAAAATAACCTTGCCGAAAGGAAGAAGGACACTTGCTCCATATTGCGATACGGTTACCGCAATAAGGGCAAAAACGCCAAAAGGAGCGAAGAGCATTACCATGTGGGTAACTTTATACATTACCTCCGCGGTAGATCCCATAACATCCACCACGAACTTGCCCTTCTCTCCCGCAAGAACTGCGGCAATGCCAAAAAAGATGGCAAACACAATAAGCTGGAGCATGTTCCCCTCCGCCAAAGCCTTGATAGGGTTGGTGGGGAAAATGTTCACGATGACATCGACGAGCCCTTTAGGAGCCGCCTGCGCCTTGGATTCCATGGAAGCCACCTGGGATTTGATGGTATCTCCCTGAATCTGGTATCCCCGAACTTCTGCGGAAATAACCTGTCCCGCCGCATCCTTCTGGAGATTCATGCCATCTCCGGGCTGCATGAAACTTCCTATGCCGAGACCAATGGTTATGGCTATGGCAGTGGTAAGGAGATAAAGAATAATTGTCTTCAAGCCTATTCTTCCCAGAGTCATGGGATCTCCGATGGAAGCAGTTCCTACCACAAGGCTTGTAAAGACCAAGGGAACGATAAGCATTTTGAGAAGATTCACGAAGATCGTTCCCAAAGGCTTTACCACCATAACTTTCTCCCCCAGCAAAAGCCCCGCTCCCACTCCGAGAACAAATCCTATGGCAATCTTCCATATTAACGGAATTCCTTTTTTCTTCTGCAATGAAAACTCCCCCTTATCAGAAACTCCGATTCCTTCATGATTACCCCGGGAAAAAGACTTTTTACCCCCCTTCCTCGACCCCGGAATCAAAAGCAATGCTTTTCCTCAAGCAAAGCAAAAAGGAATCTCCCACATGAAAAAATAGCGCAGCAAAGCCTTATTTATATTACGCTTATATAATACGCATTTCTTCTACGAAAGGCCAGCGCCTTTTTCGACTAACAAAAGAAAATTAATGACCAAGAGAAACGAGGCGGAAAAATCTCCCCTACAAAGAATTCTGTTTCTCCATATACCCCGCAATGGTATAATAGATTGCCGGAAAAAGTTCTCAAAATCACAATCCTTTTTCAGCATTTCCCGGAAAAGAAGACAAGGAGGATTTCATAAAAAAGATGAGACAGAATACCCTCTTCATATCATTGCGCCTTCTCCAAAAAGCTTCGGAGGAGGAAATTGAAGCCCTTTACCGTCATGCCGGATGGTGGCGGGACGATTGGGACAGATCCTTTATCTCCCCCATGATCCGAGGGAGTTTTCTTTTTGCGGGAGCTTTCTGTGGAGGACGGCAAGTCGGCATGGGAAGAGTTCTTTCGGACGGAATAAGTGATGCCTATATTCAAGATGTGGTGGTGCTACGGGAATTCCGAGGCCAGAGCATAGGGTCCCGTATTATCTCTTTTCTTGTAAAGGAACTACAACAGCGAAATATCGATTGGATAGGGCTTATCGGAGAACCCGGGACGAAAAATTTTTACGAACAGCTTGGCTTCCGGGAAATGACGGGATTCCTTCCCATGAGGTTATCATGAGCTCTTCTCCTGAATTCCAGCCTCTCCGCATTTCACACAAGGAAATCATTCAGAAATATCTGCCCTCTCAGGGCTTGCTCTTTTGTGAATTCAGCTTTGTCAATCTCTTTTTGTGGGGAGATTCCTATCCCGTGGAATGGGCAATCTGGAAGGAAAAACTTGTTTTATACTCGACTTCCCAGGGTTATCTTTTTCTCCCGGAACATGAAAGCTGTTCTCCCGAAGAGCTGCGGGAGCTTTCCCAGGTAACGCAAGAAAATGGAAGAAGCGGCAACATCTTCTTTCTTCGCAGAGATTATGCAGAACCACGAAGAAACCTCCTGGAACCCTTCTTTATAATGGAAAACCAAAGAGATTACGCAGACTATATTTACGAGAGCCCTGCCCTAGCCCATCTCAAAGGAAGCAAGTTTGCCAAACGAAGAAATCAGATCAACCAATTTTACAAACAGAATAGGCACGTAAAATGTATTCCCCTACACCCGGAGCTATACGAGGAATACAAACCCCTTTTGAAACGCTGGAGCCGGGGGAAAGATACGTATGAAATTTCTCAGATTGAGGAAGAGAGAAAGGCTCTCTGCCGAGCCTTCACATTTTATAAAGATTTGGAGCTCCAAGGGCTGGTGCTTTATGCGGATAACCACGTAGCAGGGCTTTCATTATTTAGTAAATGTAACGAAGATTTCGGGCTGGTTCATTTTGAAAAGGCAGATGTCCGTTACAAGGGAGCTTATCAGGTAATCAACAAGGAGACAGCGAAAATACTCGAAAAACAATGCCCCTATATAAACCGGGAGCAAGATCTCGGGATTCCCGGGCTTCGCCATGCCAAAGAATCCTATCTTCCTTATCGGCTTTTGGAAACATCTTTTCTCTATCCCCGAAAAGAATAAATTTTCCACAAAAAATCCCCCTCCAAACATTTTTGTTTTGAGGGGGATTTTTTGCGTCTTTAGCTGGCCTTTTTCGGGGAAGAAATCGAGGGGTCTTCAGTTTTTCAGGACCACCGACATGAAATCCTCTCCCATGGCAATGGCTCCTTGCGCAGAGGCTTCCCAGCTTTCCACTTTCTCCATATTGGTTAGAACCACCGGAGAAAGCAGCGAAGGAGCATGCTCTCTTATGTAATCCAAATCGGCAAAGATCAACTTTTCCCCTGCCTTTACCTGCTGTCCCTTCGCAACGTAAAGCGTAAACCCCTCTCCTTTGAGAGCCACGGTCTCCACTCCGAAATGGATGAGGACCTCCAGCCCCTCGGGAGATCGTATGCCCAGGGCATGCCCCGTGGGAAAAAGAGCTACAATTTCTCCGGCCAAAGGAGCGCAAACAAGCCCCTCCTCCGGCAAAATGGCCAGACCATCCCCCACCATTTTCTGCGAAAAAACCTCATCCGGCACTTCTTCCAAGGCAAATATTTCTCCTGACATGGGAGAGAGAAGTTGAAGTTTTTTTCCCCGGCTCATAAAACCATTCCCTTCGTCTGTTTTCATGCACAATATC
>DAIPKP010000117.1:0-6140 GCA_036769705.1 Synergistaceae bacterium | reverse complement strand
CCGTCGGTCTGCACCTGGGGCTTGCCGTCCTTGATGACGTCCCAGCCGAACTTGAGAACCTCCAACCCCAGTTTCGCCACTTCCGTGGGATCGATTTTGGAATCGTCTCCGCTGGCCTTCAGGTCGGAGGTGTTTTTCAGATATTCCAGGAATGCGCGGAAGGGCTCCGCCACTTCAGCTTCCTGATCCATGTACCAGCTTATGTAGGCGTTGTACAATCCCACCTCGCCTATGCCGAGATCCGCCAGTTTCGTGCAGAAGGCTGTATGGGTGCCGAAAATCCCTTCGGTGTCGGCGAAATATGCGCCGAGTTCCATATCCGTAAGATCGCAGAAGCTTTCGATTTCGTTGAAGACATCCTTTCCATCGAGAGATTCCAGCTGTGTGGCATAGGCTTCTACCACATCGAGGAATTCCACCATGGAGTAGTTCAGAGCTTCAAGAAAGCGGAAAAACTGATCCATGGGCATATTGTACTTTTCCAGAAAATCGAGGAATTCCCGGGCGTTGACTCCTTCATCATCCACTCCTTCACAAGATGCGTCCCAGGTGTCCTTGAGGAAGGTTTCCACTTTTTCCGGAGTAGGTCCGGAGATCTCGGACATGACCTTGAGGGTTCCCGAAGTTTCGTCGAGATACTCCTCCTCCGTAACAAAGAGCGCTACCGCAGGAGGCAGAGTGGAACTCGTCTCGATGTTGCGGGCTTCATATTGCAGACGCATGAGTACCGTTTCCTCGCCATCCTCCTGGAGCGACAACACTCCCTCGTATTGTGCCCCGGGCTGAACGCCCTCCGGATTCTGAGGAAGCGAGCCACCCGATCCTCCGCCACAGCCACCTCCTCCCAACATGCCCATCATCAATAACAGTACCGCGCAAACCGAGGCAAAACCGTACTTTGTCGATTTCAAAACAACTCCCCCTTTTCCACTCAAAAGACCCCACATACCATTACACCACACAGTTTCCGCCGCTTCATTTTTTGTGCTGCGTAGAGTATAAACTATGACATTGTGTCAAAGTCAATATTGTGAACAAGCGAACGATTGGAACGAAAAAGGGCGGAAAATATCTGCATATTGGGCTTTTTAAAAACCTCTTTTGTCCTATCAGGTCCGACAAAACACCGCTGGGAAATTCGAATACCACAATGGATACGGAATAGAGTCCCGTAATCAAACCCAAAGTTTCCACGGTGCTGCCCTTGGACAACATCATCAGAGACATTACGGTCGTTCCAATACCGACGGTAAGCCAGTGGAGGAATCTATTGAGAAACGGAACGAGGCAATTCTTCATCCGGCCCGTGTACCCCTTCAAGCGTGGCGGTGCATGAAGCAGCCATTTCGTATGGTTTGATCCGTGAAGGCGATTAATCTATGTGAGAATAAAACTATAATGCGATAATAAATATATCGTCTACCTTTCGCAAGCGAGAAAAAAAGTTCCTTTTTCCCTCAAAGAGTGCTTGGCTCTTCGAGATCCCGGCTCCTCCCGGAAAACGGGAGGAGCCGGGATCCATTTTCACGAAAAGTATCCATAATCGCAGTAATTCCAAGTTTTTACGAAAAAACCGAGGCATTACTCCTTCTTTCGAAACAAAGACGTGTGAAGCAACGCTCATCGACTTTCCGGGCTTATCCGGAAATCCCTCAGGAGCATATTTCGAGAATCGCCCCCACATAAGCCCGGGAACACGCGATAATCTGATCCACCTCGCAAAACTCCTTTTCGGTGTGAGCGGAACTAATGTCTCCGGGACCGAAGACCACCGTTTCCATGCCTCCGGCGGAGCTAAGAAGCCCTGCGTCGGTCCAGCCGGGAAAGGATCCTTTTTCGGGAGTCCTGTTCATCCGGGCAAGAGTCTCCTCGAGAACCCGCACCAGGGGGGAGTCCGGGGAAGTTACCAGGGGAGGCTGTCCCAAGTGATTTTTCTCCATATCCCTCATGTTGGAGACCTCCATACGAAAGTTTTCATCCCGGCGGTGAAGTTTTTCTCCCAACTCCTCGAGCTCCCGAAGCACGGATTCCGTGGATTCTCCGGGTATCCAGCGGCGATCCAGCCGGAGAATGCACTCCCCCGCCACGGTGCTCGGCTGGGTTCCTCCCAGTATCTGCCCCAAATTGAGCGTGGAAGGGCCGGTGATGGAATGCCCGCGTTCCCGGATTTTGGGCAGAAGATCCTCCGTAAGGGCCCGGATAAGAAGCCCCGCCTTTTCGATGGCGTTGATTCCCTTTTCCGGCGTTCCTCCGTGAGCGTATTTGCCCTTCACGGCAATTTCGATCCACTCCAGCCCCCGATGGCCGTGATAGATCTGCAGCTTCGTGGGCTCCCCCACGATGGCGTAACGGGCTCGGGGACCTCTTTTCACGAGATCCCGGGTTCCCGCATTCCAGAACTCCTCGTCCGCTACCCCCGCAAAGAGCACCTCTCCCTCGAGAGGGATTCCCGCCTTTTTTATCGCCAGCACCGCGTGGATCATGGCTGCCAGGGAACCTTTCATATCCACGGATCCCCGGCCGAAAATTTTTCCATCCTTTATCTCTCCTGAAAAGGGAGGAATGATCATGTTCGCCACATCCACGGTATCCGTATGGCCGTTGAGCATGAGAGTTTTTTCCGAGGATTTTCTCTTTCCGTATCGGGCCAAAACGTTAAACCGCCCTTCGGGAGTTCCCCGGCGTTCCGTCTCCAGCCCCTGATGAACGAGGAAATCCCGAAGATAGAGTGAAATTTCCTCCTCCGGGTTTTCCAAGCCGTGATGGCTCGGTATGGAGATCAGTTTGCGGGTAAGGTCGAGAAGGGCCTTTTCCTCCAGGCAGTTCTGTGCGGTTTCCAGCATGTGAACGGAAGTTTTCATGATTGTCGGGATCCTTTCCTGAACAGAGTTTGAGATGCCTCAGAATTTCGAATAAACAATATTTCCCCCAAGAATGGTCATGGCAACCTTCATCTCCTTCAACGCCTCCGCTTCCGCCACAAAAGGATCTTCCGACATAACCGCAAAATCCGCATATTTTCCCGCTTCGATGGAACCCTTCACGTTTTCTTCGAAACCTATTGCGGCAGCGTTTAGAGTGAACAGCCTGACCGCTTCGTACACCTCCAGCCTCTGGAAAGGATGCGTATGCGTTTTGGCTCCGTAGATTCCCAGCATGGGATTCAGAGGGGTTATACTGCTATCGGAGCCTCCCGCCACCAGGAGCCCCGCCTCCAGCAGCGTTCTCAGGGGATAGGCTCGCTGGAATCGCTTGGCACCCAACCTCAGGGGCATCATCTCCCGAGTGAAAAAATCGAAACTCGGCTGCACGCAGATGGCACAACCCAGAGCTGCGGCTCTTCGAACCTGGTCATCCGTGGGAATGCTGAAATGCTCGAACCGATGCCGGTGATCCTTCCGGGGATATTGCTTCAGAGCCTTTTCATAGGCCCGAAGCAGCTGTTCGATAGCGGCGTCTCCGATGGTATGCATGGCAATCTGCATCCCCCGGCGGTGAGCCTCCAGAACGAAGGCTTCGAGCTCCTCCGTTTCGATATAGAGACAACCCGTACAGTCCTCCTGATCCTCGTAGGGCGAAAGCAGCGCCGCCGTCCGGGAACCTATGGAGCCGTCCACGGTGATACATCCCCCGATCCTGTTGATTCCCTTCTCGGCGACCCTATCCACGTCCATAATCTGATGATACGGAAGAATTCGGATAGGAAGCTCCGGCATGGCGGCAAGGAGAATCTCGAAATCTCTTTCCCCGAAAAGACTTCCTCCTTCCAGGGCATGAAGAGATGTAACCCCTACCTCCAAAGCCTCCTGGGCAGCCTGAAAAAGAGCCCCTTTCTTTTCCTCCTCCCCGAGAAGGCCATTGAGGATCTTCGTTCTGGCGGAAGAATTGGCCTTGGCCCGAAGCCTTCCAGTGATCGCTCCATCCTTCCGATCGAATCCCTCGAGACCGGGGTCCAAATGCAACATTCCGAGAGCCACGGAGTTGACGAGGCAAGAGTGGGCGTCCACCCGGCCGAGAAAGAGAGGCTTTTCCGGACAGAGAGCGTCGAGCTCTTCCAGAGTGGGAACCCGCTTTTCCTCAAGTTTCGTTTCGTCGTATCCATATCCCCGCACCCATTCCCCTTCGGAAAGAGTCCGGGCTTTTTCCGAAACAAGCCGAAAGAATTCCTCCAGGTTTTTCGCCCCGTTGAGATACACCGCGGTGTGATCCAGCCCGGTCTGCATGAAATGCACATGGGCATCGATAAATCCGGGAAAGACCACCTTTCCGCCCAGGTCGATCCATTCCGTATCCGCTCCGGCAAGAGATGCGAGATGCTCCCTGGATCCTACCGCCTCTATAATGCCTCCGGAAACCCCCACAGCCTCGGCTCGGGGATGTTTCCAATCCATGGTATAGAAATTTCCATTCACGAAAATCGTATCCATTCCGATTCCTCCTCCTTTCCAGGAAGAAAGGGGGCCTATGTTAGAGCGCCCCCCGTTGTGGCAATATGGGCACCCCTTTTCGGGCACTCTTTAGAAAGGCCCCACTTCGATCATCTGGGCCACCGTGACAAGCACCGCTGCCGTAAGGATCCAGGTGAAAACGAGTTTGAAGGACCAGCGAGCCCATTTTTCCCAGGAAATTCCTCCCGCCATGGCCAATCCCGCCATGGTAATGGCCGAGGTGGGCCAGAACCAGTTGGTAAATCCATCTCCGTATTGAAAGGCGATAACCACTACCTGCCGGTTTATACCGAGAATATCCGCCAGAGGAGCCAGGACGGGCATCATGGTAACCGCCTTGCCGCTGGCGGAGATAACGAAGAAGTTCAAAAGGCTTACGATGAGGAAAATGCCCAGGGCGATTCCCACCGTGGGCAGTCCGTGAAGGGAGGAAGCCAATCCGTGCACCACCGTATCGAGGATCTTTCCTTCCTCCATAACCACCAGAACCGACCGGGCGATACCAATGGTAAGAGCTGCGGGGATGATATTTTTGGCTCCCTGGGCAAAGTTCAGAGCCATATCGTTGGGAGACATCTTGCCGATAGAGCCCGCCAGGATCCCTACCAGGATAAACACCGCGGTTATTTCGTTGAGATACCATCCCAGTTTGGTGGTTCCCACCACCACGGTGATAAAACCGAGAAAGACCACCATCATGATAGCCCGGTGTCTCGCCGTGAAAACCAGGTCCCCCGTCTTTGCCTCGTCCTTCCCCGCCTGGAGTTCAAGTTCGTAGACCGGGCTTGCGGAAGGATCTTTTTTGATTTTTTTCCCGTAGGAAAGAAGGAAAAATATGGTAGCCAAGGTGAAAAGACAGAACCCTATCATCCGGAAACCCAGGGCGGAGAAAAGAGGAAGCCCCGAAATAGCCTGAGCGATGCCGGTGGTGTAAATGTTGAGTACCCCCGAGGTAAATCCTGCAGCCGTACCGAGAAGCACCATTCCCGCCCCCATAAGGGCATCGTATCCCATGGCCCGGGCGAGAGAAACTCCGAGAGGAACGAACACCAGGGTTCCCTCTGCCCAGCCGAGAAAGGCCCCGATGCTTGCGAACATGGTGGTAATGATCGCTACGATCAGGTTTTCCTTTCCCTGAGATCTCTTCATCATGTGGGTTATTCCCGAATCGAAAGCCCCGGTCTTCGTTACGATTTCGAAAGCCGCCACCACGAGAATCACGAGCATCATAATGCTCACGGAGGCCGCCATCCCCTTGGGTATGGCTACCGCCAGCTTGAAGAGGTTGACGGGGTTCTTCTCCACGGTGTGGAAGGTAGCGGGGTCCACCACCATTCTCCCCGTGGCAGGGTCTTGGATCCGCTCGAAAACCCCCGCAGGAATAACGTAGGTACAAAGAGCGACGATAATCAGAATTACGCTGAGAAGAACGTAGACGTGAGGCATTTGAAACCGCTTCTTCTTTGCATTTGTTTCTCCACTCATGGTTTTCCCTCCTCCGAAGATAGTTGTTGACACTATTATTGTGTTCAAGAGAGAAAATTTCAATTAGCCAGATCATACGAAATATTCCCACGCAATTTATACAACATGTATAATAGGATTTGTACAACTACGTTTGATTGCCCGTAGAGAACCGAAGCTCGTGGAAGGAGGGAAAAACGTGCAGCTTTTGCATCTTCTCGGATTGGA
>DAIPKP010000116.1:0-6143 GCA_036769705.1 Synergistaceae bacterium | reverse complement strand
ATTTTCACGGGATATACGGGGGAACGGAGAAAGGAAACCGTGGTTTCCCTATACTTTAAGGAGACCTTCGCCATCTCGATTCCTTCTACGAAGATTACAGCCAACAGAAAGAAGATCAAAGGAAAGGTCACCAAATCGATGATGGCCTGATTCCGTTCGGAAAACTGGGCATACAAAACGTCCGACTTGATGTGTTCCCGGTTGAGCATGACATACCCTCCACCGAGCACGGCGTACATACCGAAAATATGTCCTGAAATTTCATGAGCCCAAATAGTAGGGGAATTGAAGAAGTATCTCATGACAACCTCATAACACAAGATAAATATAAGAGGCAAGATGAAAAAACTCATGATTTTTCCGAGGCCCCTGTTAATTGCGTCAACAATTTTTAAGATGGCTTCCATATAAACATCTCCTTAACATCCAGCGATTATGACGTTTCATGAGAGAGTGTTTAGAGGGCACCTGCTTACAAAAACAGGTGCCCCGTGCAACATAGGGGGCGACGAAAGCACCGCTCTAGTTGTTAAACAATTCCTTTGCCAAGTCGGGCTTCCATTCCCTGATAAAGTCCTTCAACACTTCTACGGCCTCGGCACTCGCATCGTCCTTGGCATACTCCGGAAGGAAAGATGCCACGGTTTTTTCCCATTTGAGGATATCCTCTTCAGACCAATCGATTACCGTAACTCCATGCTCCTCCTGCGCCTTGGCCCAGGCCTGGCTGTTGTCGGCAGCGCCCTTATATTCCGCGAAAGCGTTTCCGGCTTGCACCGCCGCCTCTACGATAGCCTTGAGGTCGTCGGGAAGTTCTCTCCAGACCTTTCCGTTAACCACGAAGAAATCGACATTCACGGGGCCCATAACGGGAGTTCTGACCCAATAGGGAGCCACTTCGTGAAAGCCCATGGCGATACTGTCTGCGGGACCGCAATAGGTACATGCATCGATGACACCGGCGGAAAGATTGGTATAGATCTCTTCGCCGGGAGACCAGGTTACCGAAGCTCCAAGGGCTCCCAGGGCGTTTGCTACGGGCACATCGCCGCTCCGGAATTTCGTTCCCCGGATGTCGTCGATACTCTTAATCGGCTTTTTGGAGTTTATAATCATCTCCAATACGTAATACGTGGGGCCCACCACGTGAACATCGCCATATTCCGAAAGCTGCTCCTGAAGCAGCTCCATAATGCGTCCATCGTTCTGATGCATGATGTATTGATCCAGCTCCCAGGTGTTGTTCATGAGGAACAGAGGATTCACCGTCATGGAGAGCAAGGGCATCTGTCCGGAATAATAGTCGGTGTAAACTACCATGGCCTCCGTAATGCCGTTGGCTACGGCAGCCAGCTGCTCCTGAACCGGAACGGTCATTCCCGGAGCGGTGGGAGTGACTTTAATCCGCCCTCCCGATGCCCGGGTGATATAGTCCGAAATATAGACAAGCCTATCCCACACAACGCCGCTAGGCTGCCAACACGACGGATACCAACGCCAGACCTTTTCTTTTTCCGCTGCCATCGCTCCATTGGGCATGTACGCGACAAACAACGCGAGAGCCACCAGAACGAGAACTCCAAGCCTCAGGACCTTCGACATATTTTTCTTCATAACAAAACATACCTCCCATCGTAGACAACATTCCACAAACCCGACGAACCTGTTCCCGCCAACCGACACGCTCTCTTCAAATTCACCTCCCTTGTCCTTTTTTACATGCAACACATTTCTATTTCACATATTTCGGAGCCATGTTCTCAATCCATTGCCCTGCAATACATTCCAGATTGGAGCGGACTAATCCATGAAAACGCCTCCGTTAACGTTTAACGTTTCTCCCGTGATATAACGAACCTTCTCGGAACAGAGCCAACCCACGGCTTCGGCAATCTCTTCGGGTTCCGCCAGCCTTCCCAGAGGCACCTCGGAAAGAGCCTTTTTCCATCGTTCCCCCGCAAAAATCCGTTCCGTTCCGACCCACCCGGGGGCTACCGCATTGATAAAAATACCGTGCGGTGCCATCTCCCTCGCCATGGATCGCGTCAGACTTATAACTGCCGCTTTGGCTGCGGAATAAGCGGCGTTACAGGTACCGGGAGTCTTGCCATCCACGGAAGCCATGTTCACGATCCACCCCGATCCCTTTCGGATCATTCCCGGAAGAACCATGTGGCTGCAATGAAATACGGCATTCAGGCAAATACTCATGATGGCGTTCCATTCCTCTTCCGAGGTTTCGAGAAAGGGGCTGCTGGGATATATTCCGGCATTGTTGATCAACACATCCGGATTCCCCGCAAAGCTCCGGGAGGCTTCAATGCCTTTTTCAACTCCCTTTCGGGTCGAAAGATCACAAATCACGGGGCAGGCTTTTCCATCGTGCTTCCGAATTTCCCGAACCACCCCTTCAACTCCTTCGGCGTTGCGCCCCCCTACGGAGACAGGGCATCCTTGCGCTGCAAAATGAAGGGCCACGGCCTTTCCTATACCCCGGCTCGCTCCGGTTACCAAAACGTGCCTTGCTTTTTCCATTCGCACCACCTCCTCCCCAATCAGGCCTTACCTTGGTAAGACCATGATAGATAAAAAAATTCGCTAGGGCTAGCCCTAGTGATGCAGGAAAAATACTTCCCACACTGGTAATACCAGTGGAATACCAAAAACTGTTTTGTATAACATAGCATAAATTCAAAAATGTGCAAGAGGATTTTCGCCTTCCTCTATGGACTTCAAGGCCAAGGATCCCGAAAGGGGAACCCGGGAAGCTGCACCGAGGGGCCGCACAAAAAATCCGCACCACCCCCGGACAGGAGCAGTGCGGAAAGGCTTCGCTCTTTTTGCTATGTCTCCGTCTCGACGGAAAACGAAAAGATGCCATTGTTTTGCATTCCCCGGTATTTTCGAAGGGATTCCAAGAGATGGAATCGCATGCTTTGGCCGGCAGCCGGGGAATCCTTTTCCTGAATTGCCCGCAAGGTTTTTTGATGATGGCTCGTAACTTGATGAGCCCAATCGGCATCTTTAGTAAGATTGAGGTGGAGAATTTCGTTGTTCTTTTCCATAAGGGACATCAACCCTTCGTAAACCCGACTCAAAATGGCATTGTGAGCGGCTTCGACAATGAGAGAGTGAAAAATGAACTCGTAATGAGCATGTGTGCTCACACCTTTGGGAGAAGAGAGAGAAATTTTTTCAAGGCTACCGAGAGCGCTTTCAAGCTTGAGAAGTTCTTCATCGGTCCTGCGGAGAGCCGCAAGCTCCGAAGCATGGACATCGATGATCAAACGCATCTCCATAAGCTGGGGAACGAAGTTTTCCGACGAGAAAGGCATCATTTTAAGATGCTCATCTACCCCCGAAAGATCCGGCTTCCGAACGAAAATTCCGAAACGTTTCTTTACCTCCAGGATGCCCAGGGTCTCCAAAGCGACGATGGCCTCCCGAAGAAGGACACGGCTCACTCCGAGGCTTTCCGCAAGATTTCTTTCGGAGGGAAGTTTATTGCCCTCGAGAAGCTGATCGTTTCGAATGAGAGCGAGGATCTCTTTAATAACTCTTTCCCGTTTGTTCAAAAACAGTCACCTCTTCTTGAAAAAAAGTATTGATTCAATTTGAAATTGTGCTACTATAAGAGATGCACAAATTCTTGGTAAGATTATGGTAAGTCCAAGACGTATCACCAATATAATTCTTTTTTTCTCTTTTGTCCAGAACGGCAAATGGAGTTTTAGGAAAAAGAAAGAAGTTTTTTTCACGCCCTTCTTGGTAAGTCCATGGAAAGACCATGGAGAAAACCTGGGAACACTCGACTCAAAAAACAGCGCCAGTTGTTAATTCGCGGAGCTATAGAAGCCCGACAAACAATCGAACAGGAACAGGTGTTTTTCGTGAAGGAAGAGATAAGAGGAATCATTTTCGACATAAAGCGTTACGCCATACACGACGGCCCGGGAATACGAACCACTCTTTTTCTGAAGGGTTGTCCCGCCCGCTGTTTATGGTGCGCAAATCCCGAATCTCAGAGCTTCGCTCCCGAGCTTATTTTCCGGGAATCCGAATGTATCGATTGCGGGAAATGCCTTTCCGCCTGCCCTCAGGGAGCTCTTTCCGTGGTTGCGGGACACCGGACTATCGACCGTAGGGCTTGCAAAAACTGCGGAAAATGTGCGGCGGTTTGCCCAGCTCAAGCATTGGAGATGGTGGGAAGGGAAGTTACGGCGGAAAGCCTTTACGAGGAGATCGCATCGGATCGGATTTTCTGGGAACGTTCCCGGGGAGGCATAACTCTTTCCGGTGGCGAGCCTCTCGCCCAGGCGAACTTTGCCCGGGCTTTTCTCGAGATATGCAAGGCCCGCCATGTTCATACCGCCCTGGAAACGTGCCTTTACGCTCCAAAAGAAGCCTTGGAATCCCTGGTGCCTTTCGTAGATCTTTTTATTTGCGACATGAAAATAATGGAAAACGAAAAACACCGGCAATACACGGGAGTTTCCAATGAGGTGATCAAAAAAAATTTGGAATATCTGCTTGCATCCTCCCGGGAGGTGCTGGTACGCATGCCTCTTATTCCCGGCATAAACGACGACGAGAAAAACTTGACGGAAATGGCTCATTTTCTAAAAAGCCATGGCAGGGAAACGAAAATCGAGATTTTACCGTATCACTCCTTCGGAGAGCCGAAATACGCTCAACTGGGCCGGCAATACGAAATGTCCGAAATTTCTCCTCCCTCGAAGGATGCCCTGGAAGAAGCTCTGCGGTTTTTGAGTGCCCAGGGATTGGAGATAACGAAATCCTGACGAATTTTCCGCAAAAACCTCTTGGGGTCGCGGTTTGTATTCAGCGAATTGAAAGAGGAAGATTCCGATTTTCATAGATGATCAAAGAGAAAAGCGACATTCGCAGAAATTCGAAAAAACAAAAGACTCATCTCCATATTACAGGCAAGATCCGGAGGGAACAATTCCTCCCGGGCTTTTCCATCCGAAAGGAGTGTTTTACCATGACACGAATCGAAGAGTTGAAACGACACTATCTTTCCGGGCACCCCGAGCTTTTTCCCGAAAGAGCCCGGCTCGTGACGGAATCCTACAAGGAAACCGCGGGGCAGCCCGTGGTTATGCAAAGGGCTCTTTCTCTCAAAAAAATCCTCGAGAACATGACTCTGTTCATTCAGAAGGGAGAATACTTTCTGGGAATTCCTTCCCCCCGGAATCGGTGCCCCGTAGTGTGCCCCGAATTCGGAGCCAACTGGATCGAACGGGAACTGGACGTCTTTCCCCACCGTCAGGCAGATTCCATCGCGGTAACCGAGGAGAACAAGAAAACTCTTCGGGAATGCCTGGATTTCTGGAAAGATAAGTCCGTGGACGGCGTGATGGGTGAACTTATGCCGGAGGAGGCCAAAAGAGCCATCGCCCACGGCATGATTACCGTGGGAGGCTCCGGCACCGCTCTGGGCAACATTTCCATCAACAACGCCAAGCTCCTCCAAAAAGGTCTTAAGGGCGTTATCGCCGAAATAGATGCCCAGATCGCGAATTTCCGCGTCGCCGACATCCACGACATGAGCAAGCTCCATTTCTGGAAAGCCGCCCGCATCGCCTGCGAGGCAGTTATGGGGTTCGCCGCCCGCTACGCTGCGGAGGCCCGCCGCCTGGCAACGGAAGAAAAGGATCCTGCATGGAAGCGAGAGCTGGAAATCATGGCGGACATTTTGGATCGGGTTCCCGCCAATCCTGCCCAAACCTTCCGGGAGGCCCTTCAATCCCTCTGGCTCGTCTACGTGGTACTTCATATCGAGTCGGATCCTCACGCCATTCTGCTGGGACGCTTCGATCAATATATGTATCCCTATTATAAAAAAGACATCCAGGAGGAACGGATCTCCGATGCGGAAGTGGTGGACCTCATGGCCTGCCTCTGGATCAAGTGCACCAGCATGATCAAGCTTCGGGACGAGGCCTCCAGCAAAGCTTTTGCGGGATTTCCC
The DNA here is from genome assembly GCA_036769705.1 of Synergistaceae bacterium. Taxonomy (GTDB): domain Bacteria; phylum Synergistota; class Synergistia; order Synergistales; family Aminiphilaceae; genus DAIPKP01. The sequence goes on along the minus strand of DAIPKP010000116.1, from coordinate 148 downwards.
CTCTTCCAGAACATCACCGCCGGAGGCCAGACCCCCCGGGGAGACGACGCCACGAACGAGCTTTCCTTTCTCATGCTGGATGCGGTGGCGGCGGCGAAAACCTCCCAGCCCTCGGTGGGGTTACGCTATCACAACCGCATCGACAAGG
>DAIPKP010000115.1:0-6155 GCA_036769705.1 Synergistaceae bacterium | reverse complement strand
TTTCACATTTTTCCTCCACGAACTTTTTGTCGTAGAGGTTTTCCTTGATCAATACGTGCATAATACCGTTGATAAAAGCGATATCGGACCCTACCCGCAACTGGGCGAAAATATCCGCATAATCCGCCAGCTCCTGACGGCGCGGATCCACCACGATGAGTTTGGTTCCGTTTTTGACCCCGTTTTTCAGGTAGGTCGCCGCCACGGGATGCGCCTCGGTCATGTTGGTGCCGATGCAGAAGAGAAGCTTCGCCTCAGCGAACTCTCCCACGGTATTGGTCATGCCGCCTGCTCCGAAAGTGGACAGTAGCCCCGCTACTGTAGGAGCGTGTCAGACCCGTGCACAGTGATCGATATTGTGGTTCCTGAAAACCATGCGGAAAAGTTTCTGCATGCTGTAGGAATCTTCGTTGATACTGCGGGCGCAGCTTACGCCTCCGACACTATCCGGACCGTGCTTCTGCATCACCTCCTTCAGGCGGGATGTTACGAGATCCAGAGCTTCGTCCCAGGAGGCTTTGCGGAAGGTGTCTTCGGGACTCTTCTTGTCTCCTTTTCTCTCACGAATCAGAGGATGGGTAAGCCGATCCTCGGAATAGATGAAATCGTAGCCAAAACGGCCTTTCACACAGAGTCTTCCCCGGTTGGGCATACCATCCTCGGTAGCGGTAACCCGGGTAATCTGCTCTCCCTTCATGTGCAAGTCGAGCTGACATCCCACGCCGCAGTAGGGGCAGGTGGTACGCACAACTTTCGTTTCCCAGGACCGCCCCTGTCCCCGGGCCTTTTTTTCCACCAGTGCCCCTACGGGACATGCCTGAATGCATTGCCCACAAAAGACGCAATCCGACTCCTCGAGCTTCTTTCCTATGGGAGGATTGATAGTAGTATGAATGCCCCGGTTCTGAAAATCGATGGCATGATAGCCGGACTGCCAATCGCAAGCCCGTACGCAGCGGCCACAGAGAATGCATTTGTTCATATCCCGCACGAAGAAGGGATTGGTATCGTCCAGCTCATGCTCTGTAGCTACATCTCCCCCCTCCCGAAAAGGAGAGGATTCGATGCCAAGCTCGTAGGCGAGATCCTGAAGCTCGCATCTTCCGTTGGATTCACAGGAGAAGCAATCCAGGGGGTGCCGAATGAGGATCATCTCTACTACAGCCTTGCGGGCCGCCAAGGCCCTCGGGCTATGTGTAGAAATAACCATTCCCTCCGCCAGCGGAGTGGTGCAGGAGGGCAAAAGTTTCGGGCTATTCTCCGCCTCCACAAGGCAAACCCGGCAAGCTCCGCTCGATTCCAGGGCAGGATGATAACAAAGCGAGGGTATGTGAATCCCCGCAGCCCGGGCCGCCTCCATAATGGTAGTTCCCGGTTCCGCCGTTACGGTTTGTCCATTGATGACGGCGGTAATCATGTTTTTCGCCATTATTCGATCTCCTTTTTTCGAGTTTTTCTAGCGCGCCGAAAAGGCGCATCTCGGATAACCACAGGAAATGCAATTTCTGCACAAACCACCCCTTCCCCAAAGCCTTACTTCTTCTTCCGTAGGAGGAACCCCTGCAAAAATCCTGTCCAGCACCATGTCGAGAGAAGTGATTTCTTTAAATGCCGCTGCTGCAGGAACTCCCAGCAAAAAAGAATCTCCTCTCGTGGCAAGCATGAGATTGGTTCCAGGAATCGTAGGAACCCGGCGAAAAATCTCTTTATCGCACAAGGAACGTATGGCGGAAGGCGTAACGTCATCCGCATCCACGCTCATTCCGCCGGTACAGAGAACAACTTTCGCTCCCTGGGAAAGCCAGTGCAGGACAGCCTCCCGTATGGAAATTTTTTCATCCGGCACGAGGGAGCTTCCCAGCAAAGTTCCTCCATACTCCGCTATCTTTTTCAAAAGCTTCGGCTGAAAGGCATCATTAACAATCCCCTCGTAAATTTCCCGTCCCGTAGTGACAAGAGCTACCTTAAGAGGAAGCCAGGGGAGAACGGAAATGGAATCCACCGTTTCAGCCCGGGCAACCTGCTCTTCCTTCACCACGAGAGGCCCCACCCGGAAAGCCGCCACCGTCTCTCCCTGGAGTACCCGTACCTTGTTGGGGAGCGTCGCAAGAAGCCATTCGGGATCGGAATTTACGAAGTCCACATGGCTATCGGAGTAAACAAGCAACCCCTTATGAAGAGCTTTCAGAGAGCACTTACCTTCCTCAGGCCCCTGGAGAGACACTCCCTTTCCCCTAAGCCGCTCACCGAGACGCAGCGCTGCCTCATCTTCATGTACCTCATCGGGAGCCATATCTATAAATGAAATGTTGGATTTCCCCATACGCTTGAGCAGGGGAACGTCCTCGGAGCGGATCCTATGGCCCCGGAAGAATCGGGCTCCCTTAAAACCGCTTTCGGGATCGATAAGAGTGAGATCGTGAGCTAGGGTTCTTCCTATGGCATGCTCTACGGGAACAGCTTCAATTTTCATGGGATTACGAACCTTCCTCCTCTTTTTCCTTGTTACAAAATACACAAAGGGGGCACACGTCTAGCAAAGACGAGTACCCCCGTTTATTTCTACGTGGGTTTCCCCAATCCTCCTTGCCAAACACGGGAGGCGCATCCGTTTCCAGATACACCCTAACGGCCGCACTCCATAGGAAAATCCCACAGGCAATGCGGCTCGGAGGTTTCTATTCGTTTTTGTACAACCATACTAGAAATTTTTTCGAGAAAAGAAATACTATGTTTCTCCCAAAATAACCCCGCTGAAAGTAATTATACCCTTTTCTTCCTCCGAGGCCAACAAGAAAATGTTTTTTCAAACCCTCTGTTACAATCTCCGGAAAAACCTCTAGATTCCCAGCACCGCTCCGGCAATGCCGAAATAAAGCAGCAATCCCACCACATCCACCACGGTGGTAATAAAGGGGCCGCACATCACGGCAGGATCCATACGGAACAGCCGGGCAATTACGGGAAGACAAACCCCTGAAAGATTTCCCAGCATTACCACCGCCACGATACCGCAAGCCACGGTAAAAGCCACGCTCCCCCCGGTACCGAGCATGAAAGCGCGTGCCGCTCCGAGAACAGCCAAGGATCCTCCCAGCACAAGGCTCATAAAAAATTCCCGGGAAAAAATCCGGAACATGTGTTTGCTTTCAATCTCTCCCAAAGTCATTCCCCGGATGATGAGCGTGGCGGACTGGGTTCCCGCATTACCTCCGGTACCGATAAGAAGCGGAATGAAATAGGAGAGGGCTACCACCTTTTCGATGGCTCCGGAGTTGTGTTTGAGCACCGTGGAGGTGAGAGCTTCCGTGAGAATGCAGATGAGAAGCCAGGAAAAACGTTTCCTAGCGAGGTCAAAAAAACCCGTCTCCAGATAACTTTCATCGGTAGGCTGGATACCTGCCATCCGTTCGATGTCTTCCGTAGCTTCGTCTTCGAGGATGTCGAGCACGTCATCCCAGGTCACGATTCCCACCAGGCGCTTTTCCATATCCACCACGGGCACCGCCTGGAAATCGTAACGTGAAAGGATCCGCGCCACCTCCTCCTGGTCCGTATCGGTATAAACGTACACGGGATCATCGTTCATAATGTCCCCGATGGCGGCCTTCCTCCCCGCCAATACAAGATCCTCGAGCTCCACCACTCCCATGAGCTTTCTCTGGGAATCCACCACGAAAGAGGTGTAGATGGTTTCCTTGGTTCTCGCCTGGCGGCGGATGCTCTCCAGGGCCTTTCCCGCATTCATGCCCACCTTGAGGTCGATGTACTCCGGAGTCATGACTCTCCCCGCAGTATCTTCCTTGTAATTCAGGAGAGTGAAGGCGAGTTTGCGCTCTTCCGGAGAGAGATAACGCAAAAGCTTTTTCACGGTCTTCGCAGGGAGTTCGTCCAAAAGCTCCGTCCGATCGTCATCGGACATGCTTTCGACAATTTCCGCGACCTCGTGATCCGTAAAGTGCTCCAAAAGCCCTTCACGAGTCTGTCTTTCCATCATTTCGAAAACATCGATGGCGGTATCCTTGGGAAGGAGTCGGAAAAGGAGCACCCTTTCCGGCGGGTCCACTTCGCGCAGAAGATCTGCCGTATCCGGGGCCTCCATGGCGGAAAGAAGTTCCTTGGCCCGCAAAAAATGGCGTGACTGCAACGCTTTGGTTACTTCGGAGAACGAGATTTCCCAGCGTTCCATTGGCATTCACCTCCGTAATACATACCCCGACCTTTCCGGGGCATGGTTACGCAGGCACCCGGAAGCTATCTCGAAAGGACGGGAAGAAAAAGAACTTGTTCAGTTTTCTGGTTTCGTTGAGGGACGGTGCTACTATCGCTTTCCATAAAGGCTCCTCCTCGAAAAACGGCCTTCCCTGAAAACATCCTTCGGGAAGGAAGATATACACACATAGAATCTCTATCAAGCCGAATACGATGATATCACAGATTGCACCCTTTGCTCCATCCGGGCCCGGTCAAAAGGCATCGGAAAAGGGAAATGCGGCGCCACGGGTTTTCCCCGCGCAACCTCCACGTAAGATCGAGTAGGGTGAGGCGGGAGTGATCACTTCTCGCCTCATCCCTCTCACAGAACCGTACGTACGGGCCTCGTATACGGCTCCTGCCTATACCTATTCCTATGGCAACGGAACAGAGATTCCCGTTTCCACTTTGTCCATACTGAAAAGTCCGAGTTCTTCAAAGTCTTTGTTGGGTAGTGCCATGTGGGCCAGCTGACACGCTGCATTCCTCCATGATCCCATCTTTATGGCCTTGAAGTCCCCTCTGTACCCCTGTTGTCGCAGTACTCTGTGCAGCTTTCCAGCCTTTTTCCATAACGTCATCTGTTTGGCCCTCAGCCTTCGCCGTATCCATTGCATGAGTTCACGGAATCTTCTTTTGCAGTTGGCGATGCGAAAGTAGTTGGCAAATCCCCGGCATAGCGGGTTGAGCTCTTTTATGAGCTGTTCCAGATTTACCGGAGAGTTCCGCCGGGTGATTTTCCGCACTTTTTCCTTGAAAGCCTGAAGTTTTTTCTCCTGTATGGCGGTGTACTGCGAGGTTATGACCACCCCAAGGTATTTCACCCCTTCGCTGACGTGCACGATGTGGGTTTTTTCCTTGTTTACTATGAGTTTCAGGGGGCCTTCAAGGTATGTGCCTGCCTGCTCCATGACGTTTTCTGCTGCTTTTTTGGTTCGGGTGAGGATGAGTATGTCGTCGGCATACCGTACGATGCGGTGTCCTCGGCGTTGCATTTCCTGATCGAAGGCATCCAGGTAGATGTTGGCGAGAAGGGGGCTTATGACGCCTCCTTGAGGACTCCCTACGGTGGTGGCCTGCCATTCCCGTTTTTCCATTACGCCGCTTTCCAGAAATTTCCGTACGAGTTTGAGGATGCTTCCGTCGACGATTCTTTTCCGCAGCGCTTGGATGATGAGTTCATGGTCAAGGGTGTCGAAGCATTTCGAGAGATCCATGTCTACTACCCATCGAAGGCCATACTTCCGCAGAAAGAGGGTCGCTTTGGCTATGGCCTGATGGCAGCTTCTGCCTGGGCGGTAGCCGTAGCTTGAGGGGTGAAAGTCCGGGTCGTATATGGGTTGCAGGATGTTTAACAGGGCTTGCTGGACGATGCGGTCACGGACTGCAGGGATTCCGAGCTTCCGGATTCCTCCTCCGGGTTTGGGGATTTCTTGTCGTTTTACCGGTTGGGGCTGGTAGCTTTTGTCCCGCAGTTCTTGAGCCAGGGCAGAGAGGTTGGCCTCCAGGTTTTCTTCGAAGTCTGCGATGGTTTGCCGGTCTATGCCGGCACTTCCTTTCGCTTTCTTTACTCCGAGGTATCCTTGATAGAGGTTTCCTTTTGAGAGCATTCTGTCGTAGAGGCTGTAGTAGATTGTTGCCATCCGGCTTCTCTGGGCTCCTTTCCTGAGGTTCTTCGATAGGGCTTTCGGTTCTTCTCTCCGTGGGTGCTGTCTCCTATCCCGATGCCGGGCAATGTGCAGTCCTGTGCCGGAGGTACTCCGTTGAGCGACCGATGGTGGCAGATTCCTTTTTCACGGGGTTCCGCTTTTGTCGTGTCCCGTCCCGTCGGACGGCTTGTGCTCAAGCCCTGTCGTTTTTCCCCTTTTCGGGAACGCTTGGTATACGCTTCCTCCCTTCGC
>DAIPKP010000114.1:0-6184 GCA_036769705.1 Synergistaceae bacterium | reverse complement strand
ACACATACTCCTGCATTACGCCATGCACGGGGCCTTCCATCTCCACCTTCACCGCAGCGGCGGCGGCGCGGGCCTGCTCTTCCGTATCGGCGCAGACGATGGCCACGCATTCGCCCATCTGGCGGATCTTGTCGCCTTCGGGGACGATGATGCGCCGTTCCCAGCCGTCGGTGGTGGCAGTGCCGGAGCCTGCCTGGCCGCGGATACGGTTGGTTCCCTTATTGGCCTTGATATCTTCGAAGGTGACGACCTTGAAGACTCCGGGCATTTTCTCGGCTTCCGAAAAGTCGATCTTGAGAATTTTCGCATGGTGGGTATCCGGGCATACGGGAACTGCGTGAAGGGTGCCCTGGGGAAGTTTGAGAGCGATGTCATCACCGAAATCCCAAGTTCCGGTGGCTTTATAGACTGCACTGGGCCGGGGATAGTAGGTTCCCCAGACGGAGCCGTCCTTGCCCATCATTTCCTTGAAATCCGTCATCTCTTCCTCGCCCCGGAGAACCTTGGCGGCGAGCATCACCGCATCCACTACCTGGACGTAGCCGGTGCAGCGGCAGGCGTTGCGGTTTTTCTGGAACCAATCCCGAACATCTTCCCGGGTGGGGTTCTTGTTCTCGTCGAGAAGAGCCTTGGCGCTCATGATAAAACCGGGAATGCAGAAACCGCACTGAATGGCTCCGGTTTTCACGAAGGCCCACTGAAGAGCGTGAAGCCGTCCGGGAGCTCCGAGTCCCTCGATGGTGAGAACTTCGCTTCCCTCTTCTACCTTGCTCCACTTGACGATGCAGGAACGTACCAGCTTGCCGTTCATAATGACGCTGCAGGCTCCGCACTGTCCCACGCCGCACCCGATCTTGGTTCCCGTGAGTCCGATTTGTTTTCGGATAACCTCCGCCAGAGAGGTATCCGGATCCGCCACCACATGATGGGGGATACAGTTGACCATAATGGTCTTCCGCAGAAACTGTTTCATACCTATATTCCTCCTTTTCGCATTGGAAGGTCTATCCGTTTCCGAACAGGCCCTATCGGCCCATCGCCATGAACGGAAACTTCCATTTGTAGGCAAACGGGCTCGGAGCTTCTTTGTAAAAGAACTCGTGTATAATGTATCCAAGATCTTCAGAGTGACTGTAACGAAAGAACCGGGACCTTGTCAATAGTAGATATTCTGCATGTCTGTTGCAAAGTAAAAGCCTTCTTCATTCAAAAAAGCCGGGCCCTTGAAAGAATTTTCTCGTATACTGAAAGGACAACTTTCTGTAAAGTAAAGAGGACGGAGAGACATCGAAAGGAGAGACGTAGAGTGGATTACATTATACAAGGTTTTTTCCAGGCCCTGGGATTTCTTTTTGAGGGAAACGAGGAGCTATGGTCCGCCGTAGGGACCACGCTCAAGGTTTCCAGCCTTTCCATTCTGGCAAGCCTTTTGCTGGGAGTACCTTTGGGATTTCTCCTGGGATATGCGGATTTTCCCGGGCGAAAAATATGCCGTACCCTGGTGGATACCCTTCTGGCTCTTCCCACGGTGGTGGTGGGGCTTCTGGTGTATGCCTTCATCTCCCGCCGAGGACCTTTGGGAGAACTGGGACTTCTCTTCACCCTTCCGGGCATCGCTCTGGGGCAGACCTTGCTCGCTCTTCCCATCGTGATCGCCCTCACCGCCTCCGCGGTGGAAGCCCTGGACCAGCGCCTTTCCATGACCCTTCTCACCCTGGGAGCTAAAAAGGGGCAGCTTGCCCGGGCGAGCCTCGTGGAATCCCGTTACGCGGTGCTCATGGCGGGAATCACCGCCTACGGCCGTATCATCTCCGAAGTGGGCATCTCCATGATGATCGGGGGTAACATAAAATGGCATACCCGAACCATCACCACCGCCATCGCCCTGGAAACGGGAAAGGGGCAGTTCGCCGAGGGCATTGCCCTGGGGCTGGTACTTCTTGCCATCGCCTTTTTCGTCAACGGTTCCCTCTCGCTGCTTCGAAGGAGGGTACAGGTATGAGCACCCCTCTTTACGAACTCCGGCAGGTGGAGCGTTTCTACGGCTCCCGAAAGGCCCTGGGGCTGGAACATCTTAAAATCAAATCCCACAAGGTGTTGGGCCTGGTAGGTCCCAACGGAAGCGGCAAGAGCACCCTTCTGCGGATTCTCGCCTTTCTCGAAATCCCCGACGGAGGCAGCGTGCTCTATCGGGGAAAATCCGCTCTCTCCCGGGAGGAGGAGTTTCGGAAGGAAGTAACCCTGCTTCTCCAGGAGCCCTATCTTCTCAAGCGTACGGTTCGGGAAAACGTGGCCTACGGTCTTCGGCTGAGGGGAGAAACCCCGCAGTTGAACGAGCGGGTGCGGGAGGCTCTTCTGACGGTAGGGTTGGAACCCTCGGATTTTTTACGCCGCCAATGGTACCAGCTCTCGGGAGGAGAAGCCCAGAGGGTGGCCCTGGCCTCCCGGCTGGTGCTGCGTCCCCGGGTGCTCTTGCTGGACGAACCCACCGCCAGCGTGGATGTGGGAAGTGCCGCCAAAATCAAGGCCGCCCTGGGGGAAGCCCGGAAAAACTGGGGGACCACTCTCGTGGTGGTGAGCCACGACTTTCAATGGCTCTACGAGGTGGCGGACGAAGTGGTGAGCCTCTTCAATGGCCGCATCGCTTCTTTCGGCCCGGAAAATCTCTTTGCGGGAAGCTGGAAGGCTTCCTCCGCGGGAGGAGCGGAATATCTGCTCGAAGACGGCCAGAGGATCAAGGCTTCGGATTTTTCGGGAGAGGAAAACGTGGCCTCTCTCAGCCCGGATAACATTCTGCTCTCCGAAAAGGAGCCCTCGGGGCTATCGGTCCGGAATTCTCTCAAGGGATACGTAAGCCAGATGCTCTACGAGAACGGCAGCGGCCGGGTGCTTGTCCGGGTGGTGGTGGGAGGGCACGCCCTTACCGCTCGGCTTACCGCCGAAGCCGTGCAGGAATTGGCCCTGCATCCGGGGAAAAACGTCTGGGCCCTCTTCAAAGCCAGCGCTCTCCGGTGGCTTGCCTGAGAGGGCACATTGCCCGGAGAATCACAAAAACCCTAAGACCGAACATCCACAGATGACACAGATTAAAAATCAAAAACACGAAAACCGGATTTTGTTTTCAAATTTGCGTAATTTGAAGAAAGGCCGAATTATGGAAGAAGAGCTTTTTTTACAACGCACCGAGACAGATGAAGTAGATTTTTCATCGGTGAGTTTGCGTGTGTCCGCGCCATCCCGGGATAAAGACCCGGAAAGTTATGCCATTATCGGCGCAGCCATGGCTGTTCATTCCGAATTGGGGAATGGCTTTTTAGAAGCGGTTTACCAAGAGGCTCTGGAAATCGAGTTACAGGTTCGGGGAGTGCCTTGTGAACGGGAGAAGAATTTGTCCATCCGCTATAAGGGCAAGCCTCTGAAAACAAAATACAAAACGGATTTCATTTGCTTTGGTTCGATTATCGTGGAATTGAAAGCCTTGAGAGATCTTTCCGGAACGGAAGAGTGCCAGGTCCTCAACTATCTCAAAGCCTCGGGTTTACGTAAAGCGTTGTTGATCAATTTTGGAACCAAAAGTCTCCAATATAAAAGATTTATTATTTAACGCGATCTCCTCCGTATCATTGAGGGTTTGGTTTTCAAATCTGTGTAATCTGTGTAATCTGTGGATATTTTTGATTTTCCGGAGCCGCAAAACCGAGCATCTGCGGAAAATTCGAATTATCTGAATTAAAATTAAAAACCCGAAAGCCCAGGTCGGTTTTCAAATCTGTGTAATCTGTGTAATCTGTGGATATTTTTGATTTTCCGGGGCCGCAAAACCGAGCATCTGCGGAAAACTCGAATTATCTGAATTAAAATCAAAAACCCGAAAACCCGGGTCGGTTTTCAAATCTGTGTAATCTGTGGATATTTTTGATTTTCCGGGGCCGCAAAACCGAGCATCTGCGGAAAATTCGAGTTATCTGAATTAAAAACAAAACCCCGAAAGCCCGGGTCGGTTTTCAAATCTAGTTTCCTCTGCGTCATCTGTGGATGTGAAGATTTTTGATTTTCGGGTTTCTAAAACCGAACATCCACAGATGACACAGATGACACAGATTAAAAATCAAAAACCCGGATTTGAAAACAAACCCCGGGTTCCTCAAAGTAATCTGCGGACGGCCTCTCAGCATACCACCTGATTGCGGCCTTTTTCCTTGGCGGCGTACATCTTCTTATCCGCCTTTTCGATAATTTCCGGAAGGCTCTCCTTCAGATCCTCCACCTGGTAGACCCCGATGCTTACCGTAATGCCCAGGGCTTCCAGAGCCTGATCCTCGTGAACGCACCTCCGAAGTTTTTCCGCCACCCGGGATGCTCCGACAGCGTTGGTCTCGGGAAGAAGCAGCACGAACTCGTCTCCCCCCCAGCGCCCCAGAAGATCGTAGCTTCTCACGCGATTCCGCACCAGAATCGACACCTTGCGAAGCACGAAATCCCCCGTACTGTGCCCGTGAAGATCATTCACCCTTTTGAAATTATCCAGATCCACCATCACCAGGGAAAGAGGATGTCTCTTGCGGAGAGCTCGGATCTTCTCCTTCTCTCCCGCTTCCAGAAAAGCTCCCCGGGTATGGGCTCCCGTCAGTTTATCCAGCACCGCCATGCGTTCCAGCTTGATCAGAATACGGTACACCATGGTGGCTACCCCCACGAGAAGCAAGGCGAAAAGCACCAGAAAAAGGGAAAGCAGAAAATAGAGGCTTCTTCCCTGGGAAAAATTCGTGGCTTCTTCGAAGGTGAGAATAAATTCCCGGCTCTTTCCGTCACCCCGGGGAATGGCCACTCCCAGAATATCGAACCATCCCCGGGGGGTCTTCCAGGAAAGACAGAAATCCCGTTCCTCGAAAAACCGAAAAAAAAGCCTTGCCTTCAGGGATTCCGGAAGATCCATCCGGGGAAAGAGCTCCAGGAATCGCAGATAGTCTCTCCAGAAAAAATTGGGCACGAACAATCGGGAATCCCCCGCAAAAGGGCCGCCGGGATCTTGTGAAATTTCTCCGGAAGCTTCCTCCTTCAAGGAGACCACCACGCCGAAGGTTCGTATGTCGAAGAGAAGGAAAAGTCGTTTCGCGAGGGATTCCATATCCTCTCTCCAAAGTGCGGAGGAGCCTCCCTCTTCGGCCCGGCAGGAGCGCAGCGTTGCCCGGAGCTGCATACGGAAATTCTCTATCCGGTCCTTCTGGTAGTTGGCGATACCTGCATCCCGGTAATTTGCCAGAAGCCGAAGGCTTAGCAGAAGCAAAATCCCCAGGACGAAAAGCACCCCGTAGTAGGCGTATCGCCGACGAGTGGAAAAGCCCGCATGACTTCGAAAAAATCCCATTCCGTTTCTCCGTTTCCCGAAAAGTATCAAAAAACTCAAAATCCCTCATGTCCAAGGTTTTTATGGGAATAAAGCAAAAAAGGTTCCAGGAAAGCTTAACACAAACCCGCGCCATTGGAAGGGCCTCGATGCTCAGGGGATACCAAGCTGCAAGGAAAGGCAGGTGTGCGGAGTTTTTCCGCGAAAGTAGCACTTGTTTTGTTTGTAAAGCTCGTAAAGTTTTTTGAAGATAAAAAATCTCTATTTACTTTCTAATCTCTGGGGTGTTTCAAGGCGTAAAAAATACGCAAAGAAGCAAAAAAGGAGTGGAAAAACTCCCCCGGTTTCGAGGCTTTTCTCCTCGTAACCGGAATTTTTTATGAAAAATACGGGAAAGAGAGAAGCGTTTTTTTCTACAAAGGAATGCCGCCACTTCGCTCTTTTTCCAGAATAAAGCGCCACAGAGAACCTTTTCGTGAGGGCGGGCATTTTTTCACAAGGTTTTTTTCTTTTTTGGCATGGGTAAATTCAGTGACCATGAGGGTTTGCTTGTGTTCTTTTTCAGGAGCTCCTATAATTGCAAGCACTCCTGCTCCAGAAATTGAATTCAATTTTTTGCGGCGATCTGGCGGGGGATCATCCGAAACAGCTTTTTTAAAGGGGGAAACTATCTTTACTTGAACAGATCTTTTCTTCGTCGTTGTTGGGTAATTTCGTGTGTGGGGCGGTAGAAAAGCCCTCGTTTTTTTTTCGAGAAATCAAGCGTTAGAGGAGGGATATGTTATGAATTCACTTCGCGGAAGATTGATTACGGTATTTCTCGTTATGGCCCTGGCG
>DAIPKP010000270.1:0-1324 GCA_036769705.1 Synergistaceae bacterium | reverse complement strand
CCCTTCTTTGGTAAGGAGGAGTATGATACATCGGGAAAGAAAAAAGATCAATCAGAAAATTCCATTTCTCATAACAAAAAAAGAGGGATGCCCCGGACAAATAAGCCAGGGCATCCCTCTTTGAATAAAGGCATAACAGCTACAGTGGTTTTTCCTTCGATTTTTTTAGTTCTTCCAAGTCTTTCTGTCTTTCATAGAGTTTGGCCTTGATCATGTTGAGCATTTCTATCACACAGTTACTTCGTGCAACTCCATCGAAAATAGTATATGAGTCCATATCAACGGCTGCCTGCTCCAGTATGAAGAGAATATCTTCCAAATCCTTGATATACCCTTCAAGGAGGGTATAGAGAATATTGTAAAGGACTTCCGGAGAAGGATCTATTTCGCCCTTTTGGAATGATCGAAGTACATGCTCGTCCTTGATTTTTTTAGTGTCCATTTTAAAACTCCCTTTGTTTGTGTTCTGATCCTTGTCCCAAGAGGAGATGCGTGCCCCTCGGAAAAAGCGATTACCATCAATGCCGTCTTCTTTTTCCCGGCTTGATTCCCCATATGCGCTATTTTTTGAGAGAGATGGTAAATCTCCTCTCGAAATAAAGCAGATGCCGCACTTACTGGCGGCCTTTAACATCTCCCGCCTCATTTCATAGAGAGAGTCCTCTTCCCAATCAAAATCGTTACAACAATGCCACTCGTAAGCACGTTGCTCCTCTGCTTCCCTTCTTAGCTCATCTTCCAGTTCTTTATACGCAAGCTCTTTATCTTTCATCTAATGCATCGTCCTTCCTTATGCATGGTTCGTGTTGCTCTTGATGAGTAATATCCGCAGTTTTTTCAAGTTCTTCGAATTCTTCCGGAGGAGAGATTTTTTCTTCTCCGGAAGAATTTCCTATCTGTAAAGCATCCATTTTCTCTTTTCTCCAGGCACGATATTCTGAAAGGAATTCTTCAGAGCTGGGTACCATACCTACAGCTTCAAGCTTTTCTGCAAGCTTTTGGTGATTTGTATATCCGCCTCGGATGCAGTTGCTTATGTAGGGGGTACTCACAAAGAGTTTTCCTGCCAGAGCATTCATGCTTTTCTCCTGGTCCAAAATTTTTTGTAGAGGATTTATCATGGCTTATCGCCTCCCTTCCTGGTTCCTCCTCATTATTTGTTCTACGTTGTTTTCAATAAATTGTTGTTTTTATTGTTTTCTTGCTTTTCCAAGCAAATGGGCATGCCTTTTCCCAAAACCTACGAAAAAACTCGATAAGAACCACCCCTCACTCCTAACTCCAGAAGAGACAATCCAAAAATAGAAAAATGGAGATAGTTCCA
>DAIPKP010000269.1:0-1326 GCA_036769705.1 Synergistaceae bacterium | reverse complement strand
AAACATCCTCCTGGGGCACGAGGGATCCTTCGTGCTGGATCGCTCTCGGGGAGCTCGGAAGATCAAGGAACTCTCGGAACGCTACGGCCTGAATATCGACGAAAACGCCAAGATCGAGGACATTTCCGTGGGCATGCAGCAACGGGTGGAGATTCTGAAGATGCTCTACCGGAATGCGGAGCTGCTCATCTTCGACGAGCCCACGGCGGTGCTCACCCCCCAGGAGATCGAGGAGCTCATGGAAATCATGCGCAACCTCGTGCGGGAGGGAAAATCCATCATTCTCATCACTCACAAGCTGCGGGAGATCAAGGCGGTGGCGGATCGATGCACCGTCATCCGCCGGGGCAAGTACATCGGCACGGTAAACGTGAAGGAAACGAGCCAGGAGGAGATGGCCTCCATGATGGTGGGGCGGGAGGTTTCCTTTCAAGTGGAGAAGAAGCCCTCTCCCCCCGGAGAGGTGGTGCTGGAGGTACGGAATCTCTCGGTGCTCAATTCCCGAAAGTACAAGGCCCTGAAAAGCCTCTCTCTCTCCGTACGGAGCGGGGAGATCCTGGGCCTCGCGGGAGTGGACGGCAACGGACAGGCGGAGCTTGTGGAGACCATTACGGGGCTACGCACTCCTCTTTCGGGAACCATGGCCCTTCGGGGAAAACCCTTGAATCCTCTTTCCAGGCGGGAACGGAGCGAGCTCGGCATCGCCCATATTCCCGAAGACCGGCAGAAACACGGCCTCGTTCTGGAGTTCACCCTGGGACAGAACTTCATTCTCAAAAATTACTACCGCCCTCCCTTTTCGGAGAAAGGGTTTCTCAAGTTCCCCGTCATCCGGGAGCAGGGAGAACGTATCGCGGAGCTCTTCGACGTGCGCTCCGGCCAGGGCATCGACTCCCCTGCGGGGGATCTCTCGGGAGGAAACCAGCAGAAAGCCATCGTGGGGCGGGAGATCGACAGCGATCCGGATCTGCTCATCGCGGTGCAGCCCACCCGGGGGCTCGACGTGGGAGCCATCGAGTACATTCATAAACGCCTGGTGGAACAGCGGGATTCCGGCAAGGCGGTGCTGCTGATCTCCCTGGAGCTGGACGAGATTTTCAATCTGGCGGACCGCATCGCGGTAATCAACAGCGGGGAGATCGTGGATATCGTGAAAACCGAGGATACCAACGAAAACGAAGTGGGACTTCTCATGGCGGGAGTCCGGAGGGGGGAATCCCGATGAAGAGCAAAAGCAACGTCCTTTTTCTATCCCTTTCCGCGGTCTTTCTGGGACTTCTGGCGGGAGCCCTGCTCATGCTGGCCATAGGAAGCGATCCTTTGGAG
>DAIPKP010000268.1:0-1328 GCA_036769705.1 Synergistaceae bacterium | reverse complement strand
GCACCGCGGTGGAAACCCCCGCGTAGGGTTTGAAGACCCCCGAGGGCATGGAGATAACCGCCTGAAGCTTCTGCTCCTCCACCAGCATTTTGCGCAAGTTCTTGTGGGCCTTGGAGGAGCCGAAGAGCACCCCATCGGGAACGATAACCCCCGCCCGGCCTCCGATGCGGAGCAGCCGCAAAAAGAGGGCCAGAAAGAGAAGCTCCGTCTTTTTGGTTTTCACCGTCTGAAGCAGTTCCTTGGCGGTGGATTCGTAATCAAGGCTTCCCGCAAAGGGAGGATTGGCAAGTACCAGGGAGAAACGTTCTTCCATCTCCTCCCCCGCCTGGGCAAGGGAATCCCCGTAACGGATGTTCGGGTTTTCCACTCCGTGGAGCATCATGTTCATGCTGCCGATGCGGAGCATGGTGGAGTCGAAGTCGTAGCCGGTGAAGGCCCTTTCATGATAGTGCTTCCGGGCCTGGGGAGTTTTGTAGATGGCGTCGCTGTGGCGGTGCCGCAAATATTCCGCAGCCCCAACGAGAAAGCCCGCAGTACCGCAGGCGGGATCACAGATGGTATCCTCCGGAACCGGAGCGGTGATTTCCACCATCATTTTGATGATATGCCGGGGGGTACGGAACTGGCCGTTCTGCCCCGCCGTGGCGATTTTGCCCAGCATGTACTCGTAGAGATCTCCCTTGGTATCCCGGTCCGTCATGTCGATGCGGTCGAGCTGATCCACCACGTTGGCCAGCACCCGGGGAGTGGGAATGAGAAAGAGGGCATCTCTCATGTGATGGGTATAGGTGGAGTTTTCTCCATCGCCGTTGCGGCTGCCCAGCTCTTTGATGAAGGGAAAGGCTTTGTCCCGTACGGTGGCGAACATCTGTTCCGGGGCGGTCTGTTTGAACCGGGACCACCGGAGGTCTTCCTCATCTTCCCGAAAGAGGGGGTTTTTCAAAACCTTGCCGGTGCGGAGAGCCTTGCGCTCCTCGAGGGTATGCTTTTCGTCCAATCCCTTGAGAAAGAGCAGATATGTAAGCTGTTCGATGACCGAAAGAGGATTGGAGATACCTCCGGACCACATGGTATCCCAGATACGATCCACCTGGGATTTGATTTCTCCCGTTATCATGTAAAATTCAATCCTTTCAGGAAAATTCCCCGTTTTTCAGGTTCATTATAGCAAAATTTTTCTTTTCTCCCATAAAACAGCGCCCACCCTCCCGGAAGCCCGAAAAGGCTCCCGAAAGAACTCCGGTTATGAAAGGCAGAGAAACGAGTTCAGTTATCGAAGTTTTTCAGATATTCCCCTACGGACCGGGTCATCTCCAGGGAGAAGTCGG
>DAIPKP010000113.1:0-6251 GCA_036769705.1 Synergistaceae bacterium | reverse complement strand
CCGCCCTGAACGACGGGGTTTTACGGCGACGTGGATAAAACATCCTCTTTATGAAGGCAGGGTCAAGAAAAGCGAGTAGCAAGCCACTCACGCAAAGGCAGGATTTTGAAACTCTGGAGTCGGACAAGAGCGGTTTTGCAAATGATATGTCACGGCATATTCAGTGGAAGCCTTCCCGGACATAGAGAACTCCCGGAATTTTTTATGCCTTCCTCCGCCCTCGGCTCTTCGGATGAAAGAAAGAGCGTGCTATGATACGAATATATTCCGTACGACAAGAGAGGAGCAGTATCCGGCATGATGATACTTCTTATTATTTTCGGCTTTCTTTTCGGGAGCGCCCTGGGATCGTTTCTCAACGTGGTGGCTCTTCGCACCATTACGGGAACCTCCTGGTGGGGCAAGGAACGCTCCCGCTGCCCCGAGTGCGGTGCCACCCTGGGACCCCGGGATCTCATTCCCCTGCTTTCCTGGTTTCTTCTTCGGGGCAAGTGCCGCACCTGCGGTTCCGCCATCCCCTTTCTCTATCTCGCCGCAGAGATCGCCACGGGAACGGTAACCGCAGTTCTTCTGTGGCGCTGGGGCGTTCCCTTCGGCATCCACACCCTTCTGGCACTGCTTTTGGGGACTTTCATGCTACTGAATTCCTTCACGGACCTTTACAACGGCTATATTTACGATCTTTTCGCCCTTCTTCCCGGAGGCTTGGGATTGGGGCTGCGCCTTTTCGGGGGTCTGCCGGGCATTCTGGACGGCCTGGGAGGTGCCGCCCTGGGATACGGAGTTATCGCAGGTATTATTCTGCTTACCAAGGTTCTTATGAAGCAGGAGGGCATGGGATGGGGGGATGCGCATCTCATGGCGGGAGCCGGAGCGATTCTGGGATGGAAATTCGCCTCCCTGGCCCTCTATCTCGGCTTTATGCTGGGAGGCATGGTCATCCTTCCCCTTTTTCTTCTTAAAAAGGTACAGCGTAAGGATGCCATTCCCCTGGGGCCCTTTCTGGCCCTGGGAAGCATTCTTACCCTGGTCGTAGGCCCCCAACTTTTGGATTTTCTGTATTTTTCCTCCTCCTGGCCCTGGTAAGCCTGGAGATGCTATACTCGGGAGCACAATTTCCCCATTGCTAAGGAGAGGATCGTATTATGAGCTCGGATGAGAGATATCACAAAACCTTTCCCATTACCTGGGAACAGCTTCATCGGGATTGCCGCGCCCTGGCCTGGCGCCTGGCGGATGTCCGGCCCTGGAAGAAAATCATCGCCATCGCCCGGGGAGGCTTGATTCCTGCGGCCATCATCGCCCGGGAACTCAATGTGCGCTACATGGATACGGTATGCGTCTCCAGCTACAACCTCCGGGAGCAGGGGGAGCTGCAGATTCTCAAGCAGGCGGAGAGCTTCGAGGAAGACGCGGTGCAGGAAGTTCTTCTGATAGACGATCTGGTGGATACGGGAAAAACCGCATCCCTGGTACGCAAGATGTTTCCCGGTACCTATTTCGCCACAGTTTACGCCAAACCCGACGGACGTCCCCTGGTAGATTCCTTTATCACCGAGGTGAGCCAGGATACCTGGATTCTTTTTCCCTGGGATGCGGAGACCAAGGTACATTTCGTACTCCCCATCGCGGAAAGCCGGGGAGGACACGCCTGAAAGGTTTTTCCTTTTTTTCCGGCAACCGAAAATCCGAACCAAGCGAAGGAGGTCTTGCCATATGGCGAAGAAAGTTTCCCTGGGTACCGACGTCTGCCTTTATTCCAGAGTAGCCGCCCTGGTGCTTACTCTGCCGGATAATCATTACTGGCGCATGGGGAACTTCATCGCCAAGGCATGGAGTGTGGGCACGGAGGTAGAGAAAGCCTGACCCTAGACGTGAAGACGAGGAGCCCCGGGGCTCCTTTTTCTTTCGGCACGAAATATTAAATTAAAATTCGAGGAGGGATGTTCGTATGAAAAACAAAAGACTGCGTTTCTGGAGTACCCTGTTCTGCATGGTGTGGCTCTTTCAGAGCCCCCTGTACGCATGCACCACTCTGCTGATCACCAAGGGAGCCACCGAGGACGGTTCGGTGATCGTCTCCCACTCCGACGACAACGATATGATGGATCAGCGGATTATCTACGTTCCCGCGGCGGATCACGCTCCGGGGAGTACCCGGCCGGTGTACGTGGATGCCTGCGCCATGGGAGAATTTCCCGAGTACAACAGCTTTCTCTATCCCCGGTACGTGGGCACCAGCCGGGGACCGGGATATGAAAATCCCGCTCTTCCCCAAACCAAGCCCATCGGTTTCATTCCCCAGGTACCTCACACCTACGCCTACTTCGACGGCAACTACGGCATTATGAACGAACATCAGCTCATGTTCGGGGAGTGCACCGACGGCATCAAGAAACAGCTTCCTCCGGAGCGGGGGAAACGCATTTTCTACAGCGCCGACCTCGCCCGGGTGGCACTGGAACGCTGCACCACCGCTCGGGAGGCCATCGCCCTTATCGGGGAGCTTATCGAAACCTACGGCTACTACGGCACCGGAGAGACCCTTCCCGTAGGAGATACCGAAGAAGGATGGATCATCGAGATGGCTCCCTCCCCCACCGGGAAAGGCGGGCTCTGGGTGGCGAAGAAGGTGCCGGACGGAGAGGTTTTCGTGGGAGCCAACGAGTTCCGCATCCGGGAGATCGATCCGGAGGATCCGGATCTGATGTATTCCAAGAACCTGCACGACGAGGCCCGGGAAGCGGGATGGTGGAACCCTGAAGAGGGGAAACTGGATTGGCTGCGAGCTGTGAGCAAGGGAGAATACAACCACCCCTACTACTCTCTGCGGCGGGTATGGCGCATTCAGTCCCGCATGGCCCCCTCCCTGAATTTGAGCCCCTGGGTGGAGGACGGCTATACCGAAGCCTATCCCTTCTCGGTGAAGCCCGACAAAAAGCTCTCGGTACACGACGTGATGGCCCTTCATCGGGATCATTACGAGGGAACCCCCTTCGATATGACAAAGGGCATCGCCGCGGGGCCCTACGGTTATCCCAACCGCTACTACGGCCCCTACGAAGCCAAGGGAGACGTGGGAGATCCGGATAAAAAGCCCGAAGGAGCCTGGGAACGGGCCATCTCGGTATCCTACTGCGGCTACGTCTTCGTGAACCAGGCCCGGGGATGGCTGCCAAACCCCATCGGAGGCGTTATGTGGATGGGGCTGGACAAGCCTTCGGAGACCTGCTTCATTCCCTTCTACGCAGGAGTTACGGCGCTCCCGAAGAGCTTCGAAGTGATGAACCCCGGAAAATTCAGCCGCGAGAGCGCCTGGTGGGCCTTCAACTTCGTCTCCAACTGGGCGGCTCTCAAGTACAGCTATATGATCAAGGATATCCAGGGAATGCAGCAGGCTTTGGAACAGGAGCAAACTAAAGCCCTGGAGGCGGTGGAAACCGAAGCCATAAAGCTCCACGAAGAAAACCCCGAAGAGGCTCGGGCCTATCTCACGGAGTTCTGCCTTACCAATGCGGATCAGGTGATAGGGCGGTGGTGGGATTTCTCGGAGGAGCTCATCGGCCGGTACAGCGACGGATTTATCAACGCTCCGGGGCATATGGCCCAGGAAGTGGGGTATCCCGAAGAGTGGCGCAAGGCCGCAGGATGGTTCGAAGGCCCCACCCAATACGAACCCCGGCAGGGACAACAGCAGGAATAGAAACAGAAACACACTGCAAAAAACCCATGCCCCAAGCATGTGAACGGAACAACGCCTCCGGCGGCAGTCCCTTTAACGAGGATTGCCGCCAGAGGCGTTGTTGTTGCTGCTACATAACAGGTATGGTTTTGTTATGGATATCCAAGACTGAAATTTCATAGGTGCCACCAAGATGAGCCTCTGCGTTTTTCGCCAGGTGATCCAAAGCATTTTCCAAGGCCTCTTCTCTTTCCTTGTCCACGAGTTCAATGCACATAAATGCATTTTTGGTATTTTCCGTGAGCATGGTTCTGACAGATTCCCGCCAATTCCAGCATCTGCATATGGCACCATCATCATCTTTGTAAATGATTTCTCCTTCGTAGGGGGGCGCATTTTCATCCGTTCCCAAAGTGATAAAGCTTTCGTTTCCTACGGCTTTAGTCAACCGGACATCTCCCCGGAAGGTGTCTATATCTTCGCCTCCGCAAGGAAGGGCATATGTTAGCGAAGTCGCGTTGTAGATATCTACCAAAGGATTGATCGTTCCTACGTGATTTCCCTTGTGGACCCTTTTCATCAACGCTTCTATGGAAGAGCGTGCTCCTTTCTTCGTTTTGAATTTTTGGAACGCCTCTCTCCAAACCCTGATAACCCCATTATTGCTAAAATCCGGTTCTTGGAGATATTTGAAAGCTTCCTTCTCAGCCTTCAAAAGCATGGCTTCGTACTTGTCCTGCTCCCGAAGGGCGTTATCGATATTCTTGCAAATCACGATTCCTATTTTTGCATCCGGGAACAGATCCCAAAAATCATCCTCAATTTTGAAATTCTTCATTGCGTTTCCTCCTTGTATTGAGCTTAGAAATAATAGGTACCATAAAAGCCCGGGAGATAATGGTAACACTATCTCCCGGGCTTTTATCCTTCCGTGTACACGGTTTCTCGTGCGTTTTCTCTCGGACCAGCCAGCAAAAAGCTGCGGAACCCTAGAAAACCGACTTTATTTACTTGGCATCCAAATTAAGTTTCCCAATCTATAGCCGCACCAGATTCGACGCGAACACATCAAGAGCTCCTTTTTCCGGTTTCTCCCGGCCTAGCTCCTACCGAGGCAGAATACTTTTTCTGGCCCGCTCGAACTCTTCCGGAGAAAGCCCGAAGAGCTTGCCAAAACGCTCGTCCTCCGGAGTATCCACCTTTATCGAGGAAGGATGCAACTTCTCGAGAAGCCCCCGTATCTGTTCGAGAGACTCGGGATCGTCATTCACTCCTTTGTACAAACTTACGTAGGCCACGAAGCGCCCCTTGTACTCTTTTCGGAATGCGGTCATGCCCTCCCAGTAGGCGTCGAGAGAATAGCCTTCCAGGGGTCGCTGGAATTTCTGAAAGGTTTCCTCCTTCGCGGCCTTGATCTCTCCCGCCACTTCTTCGCAGATTCCGGCGATACGTGCATATTCGGGATTTCCCAAAGCATAGCCGTTGGAATAAAGGCTTACTTCGATATCCCTGGATTTTGCAAGAGAGATAACCTTTTCGATCTGATCGTTGAAAAGAGCCTCTCCCATGGAGTTGATAAAAAGCACCCGGGGTTTTTCCGCATCCATCCGCTCTTCCAGGCTTGAAAGGAAATTCCGGGTTCCCTCGAAACTGCAGGCCCTATCGGTTTGAGTTCCCTTTTCTTCGATGGGGCAGAAGACACAGTTGAAATTACAGCACTTGGAAGGAAGAAGGTTGATCTCCATAACCTTTCGGTTTTCTTCATCGGAAAAAATCTTTTTTATCCGCATCATGTCAATACCTCCTCTTGCATGTTCGCCTCCGGAAAAACTTCGCGCAACGAAACGGGAACGCCCTCCATGGATGGGCCCGTTCATTCCGATTTCCGCCTCCGTACCGCCGAATCATGCCTCTCCACGGACGCCGCAATCAAGTGGGATCGCACAAAACCGTACTCCCGCATATCCACGAGAAATGTTTCCATGGACTCCTTCGAGAAAAAAGCGGCTTCCACGAGAAAATCCAGATCTCCGTAGGTTTTCCAATAATGGAGTACCTCCGGAGAGGCGTGAAGAAAACGAAGGAGTACGTCGTCCGGCTTTTCAGGATAGGAAAAATCGCTGTTGAACTTGAAGCTGATCATGACGTGCAGAATCTTTCCAAGGGCCTCGGGATCCACCGCAGCATGATATCCGGAGATGATTCCCGCCTCCTCCATGCGCAGAACTCTCTCCCGAACGGCGGGTCTGCTCATTTTCACGGCCTCTCCGATCTCCTTGAAGGTAGCCCGTGCGTTTTCCCGCAGCTTTTCGAGAATTTCCCAGTCCGTCGCATCGAGCTGCACGTGTTTTTCCGTCATATACCGCCACTCCCCGGCTCTTACGATAAGTATCTCCCTTTCTCTCTTCCACTTCCATAGGAAAAGGAAAGGGAAAAAACCTTTTTTCTTTCTTTGAGAAGGAAACATCCCTTCGGGAAATTCGTTGTGGATAAAAGACAGAGAGGGCTCCGTTTTTACCCTATTCACGCAGAAGAGAGATTTTCTCCATCCTCTTTAGCAATACCGCAT
>DAIPKP010000267.1:0-1336 GCA_036769705.1 Synergistaceae bacterium | reverse complement strand
GAATCGGGTCATTTCAGGGTCCGTTACGGGCAAAAAAGGGGCTTGCTCCGCCGCCAGTTTTTGGAAAAGAGGAATCACCGAACCCCGGGATCCCATAACGTTGCCGTACCGGACTACGGAAAAACGGGTAGGTCCTTTTCCGGCAAGATTGTTCCCCGCCACAAAGAGCTTATCCGCACAAAGCTTGGTAGCTCCGTAAAGGTTGATGGGATTTGCCGCCTTATCCGTGGATAGGGCAACCACTTTTTTCACCTTATTTTCTATGGCGGCGTGAATAACGTTGGAGGCTCCCAAAACGTTGGTCTTTATGCACTCCATGGGGTTATATTCCGCTGCAGGAACTTGTTTGAGTGCCGCCGCATGAATGACATAGTCGATATCCCGCATGGCCATGGAAAGGCGTTCTCTATCCCGGACATCTCCCAGAAAATAGCGAAGTGTGGGATATTCTCGGGGCGAAAGTTCCTCCTGCATGGTATACTGTTTAAATTCATCCCTGGAATAAATAACCATGCGCCCGGGCTTCCAGGCCTGCAGAATTTTGCTTACCGCACGCCTTCCAAAGGAACCGGTGCCTCCGGTAATTAAAATGCTTTTTCCGTTGAACATAGTGCTATCTCCTCCGCCTAAAAGAGTATCCTTATTTTACTCCCTTTCCGAAGAACTCCGAAGTGCTTCGAACATAAGTTCCGCACACTCCCAATCTTCGGGGGTATCGATATCCTGGACGATTTTCCTCGGAAGGCATACCGGAAGGGCATCGGGGGAGTAGATGAGCTCGCTTTTCCGAAACCGTACTGCTTCCAGCCAATAAAACTGCCCCGCATCGTGATACGCCTCAGGGAGATCGTTAGACCGCGTTTTCATGTATTCGGGCCATATCATGGCAAGGGTCCCGTCTTCTTTCATTTCCAAAGCCCGAAAGATGGGAAAATCAAAGGTGGTGACGGAAAAAACGGAGGCCACCTTTTTTTCTTCCATCAAGGCAAGGCCTTTTTGTATGTCCGAAACCCGAATAAAAGGAGCCGTAGCCAAGATACAGCAGCAAAGATCCACCAGGATAGCCTCTTTTTTCTCGAACCAATCGAGGGCGTGCAACACCACATCCGCAAGGGAAGCATAATCATTGGCTATTTCCGGGGGGCGCATAAAGGGAACCTCCGCACCCGCTTCCAGAGCAATGTGTGCGATTTCCGGACAATCCGTGGAGACCACGATACGATCAAAGACTCCGGCTTTTTGAGCCACCTCAATAGAATAACACAGAATAGGTTTACCATGGAAAAGCTTGATGTTTTTTCCGGGAATTCGCTTACTTCCTCCCCGGGCAGGAATA
>DAIPKP010000266.1:0-1337 GCA_036769705.1 Synergistaceae bacterium | reverse complement strand
GAACTCCGAGAAAAGAAAGCATGCGCGGCATCATGAACAAGCTCCTCCTTGAAGGTGGTGAGGTTGCGAAGAGGATCGGGTCGTATCCTCCAGGCGTTTCTTACATCGGAAGAAACGCCCATGGAGAAAGAATACCACATGAGGAAAGAGAGAGAGAAGAAAATCAAAAACTCCGGGATTCCCGCAAGAAGGAACCCCGGAGTTGGATATGTTCTTTATATGTCCTTTGCCCTTCCCTTAAAGAAGGGTTACTCGGGGACCGGATTTTCCAGAAGGGTTATTTTCGCCTTCCTTGGAAAAGTAGCAGAGGCGGAAGCATTAACAAAATTCCTCCGAAGGAGGGTAGCCCCAGAGAACACCCCCCGCCGCCTCCCGAAGCATCCGTGGACGGGGCGATTTGGGAAATGGTTCCTTTCCCCCAGGCTTCGAGATAGGTGGCCCGGATGTGCCCCTCTTGGGGAAGTTCGTCCAAAGAAGTACCGTCGTAGACATTATAGCCGTAGAGGCGGGCTTCTTCCGAAGCGGTTGCTGGGGAGGTTGCATCCGAGAGGGGAGAGAGCAGCACCGGTTCGTATCCCAGGAATTCCCGGGGGGAGCTTTCCGTATCGTAGGTACGTATCAGCACGAAAAGGAGATATTCCTCTCCCTCTTCGGGATCCGGGGAGCTTATTTGCAGTATTACCTTGAGGGGGTTGTCGGTTCCCTCCAGGGAGTAGAGTCTTTCCGTGGCGAGGTGGAAATTTGCCGGATCCAGGGTCAGCCCCTTCGATGCCAGGAGTTTGCGGAGCTTTTCAAGGAGTTCCTTATATTCCGGACTTTGGGAATCTTCAAGTTGTTTTGCAAGCTCTTTCTCGGAAGTTCCCGGCACGAGGGAGAAGAGGCTCTGCCCCGGTCCGATCCAGGGCTCGTAGATTACCGGACCCTGAGGAGCGGGGGTTGCTGTGGGAATGGGGGAGCCGCTGGGAACGGGAGAGACCGTAGGTTCCGGGCTAGGGCTAACCGAGGGACTGGGGCTAACCGAAGGCTCAGGGCCAGGAGCGGGTTTCTTGCCGAACTCCCCCGCAATGGTGTGATCCTTTGTTATGTTCGTAAAGGTGTAGCTCGAAAGGGCTCCCCGGGATGTGCCGTCCACCTTGAGATCTGCGATTTCGTACCCCGCCTCCGGGGTGAGGGTAAATTTCCGGCTCGCCCCCGAGGAGACGATAATCTCTCCCGAAGGCGAGATGCTTCCTCCGGTTCCCGCGGAGGCTCGGATGAGGAAAGTCCCCATTTCCACCGCTCCCATATCCACGGCATCTCCCTCGGGGCGGGTTCTTCCCCGCTGGTCTTTGGCAGGT
>DAIPKP010000265.1:0-1337 GCA_036769705.1 Synergistaceae bacterium | reverse complement strand
GGGCGCGATGGAGTGTTTCGCCGACCACCTGATGCCGGAGCTCTTTGCCCATGCGCATCATCACCGCGCCGCCCCGGCATATTTTCACCGGATCGTGCACATAGATGGAGTCCAGCCCGGCCTCCTCGTTTCCGGGAAGATAGAATGCCCGGGGCACGTGTTTATGCACCAGAGAAGCGAAAGCGTCATACTCTTCCAGGGCTTTTTCGTAATCCGGACAGGCCAGATACCCGAACTCTTCCCAGGATTTTTCGAGATATTCCCGGGAACGAAAGGCCTCCCGGGCATGCTTGAGCAGCATGGTTTTCGCAGGAGCGATCATGGATTGACAACCGTATTCCACGCTCTCCGCCTCCTCTCAAAAAATTGCCTTCACTCTAATACCGCCGAAGCAAAGGCCGGGTAAGGCAGGTGGGCCCACCGCCGCCCTTCCAGCAAATTTCCGTTCCCGGAAATTCCAGAACCTCCATGCCCGCCTGCTGCAGGCGTTTTTTGGTTACGGGATTTCCCGCGATCATCAGCAGGAGCCCTGGCTCCAGAGCCAGGACGTTACAGGCCATGGTATCGTACTCCTGGTCGGGAACCTCGATAAGCGTATATCCCCGGCGCACCAGCTCCTGCCGGAAGGTCACGGGCATCTGTTTGGAATAGACCACTGCGGCCTTGCGATCCACGGGGCTGATGAAGGACATGAGATGCAAACACTCCTCGGGGCCGTTCCAATGCGGAATGGGATAATCCAGCACGGCGAACTCTCCCTTCGCGTATTCCCGAAGCTGCCGGACTCCTTCGGGATTGGTCCGGTAGCTCAATCCCACCGCCAGGGTTTCCGGATCGAGCCAGGCCATATCTCCCGCCTCCATGGTACCTTCGCCGGTTATGCTCCCCCGGTGGGGAAGCCCCAGCTCTTCGAAAAATTTTCCCGCCGCAGCGGCCTCTTTACGGCGCTGAAGCTTGCCCATATTGAAAAGAATGGCCCCTTCGTCGGTAATCATGCAGGAATCCCGGGCATACATGGAATCCGGCCCCGTGTCATCGCTTGCGGGGAGAAAATGCACCTCCGGGACATGCTTCTCGATAATGGAGAGGAACTGCTCGTACTCCTCCAGGGCCTTGGCATAGTTTACCGGTGCGGTATATCCCAGATCTTTCCAGTTTGCATCCAGCACTTTCTGGCTTCCGTAAGCCTCTCGGGGATGCTTGACGAGAATTTTTTCGATTTTTTCCACCTCGGATTGAGAACCCCATGCTCGCATACGCAACGCCTCCTTTGAAAGATATGCAGACAATTTCTTCTTGTATACCCAGCATAGATCCCCAGGAAAATAAAAAACAGA
>DAIPKP010000264.1:0-1341 GCA_036769705.1 Synergistaceae bacterium | reverse complement strand
TCTCCTGGAAGGTTACTTCCATGGGGGAATGGCTCTCCCCCAGCACCCCTCCTGATGAGTATCAGCCCACAAACGTTTTGGAGCCCATGGAGAGCATGTTCTCGGAAATTAAAAAAAGCGTGGGAAACTGGAGTCGAAAGGTAACCCTTGTGGTTGCACTTCTGGCTTTCCTCGGCTGGGGAGCCCTTATGGGGGGAGCCTGGTTTCTCGATTGGAATCGGTGGAATGCCGCAAAAAGCGAGATTGAAAAGAGCATGCAGCTTGAGCGGTTCGATGATGCTCAGAGGGCCATGCAGAAATTTTACGATCGTTTCAGGATACCCGGAATCATTTTACCTTCCTTCTTGAGTCCCGGCCCGGATGCGGCGGCTCTGAAGCGGGAGCTTCATCAGCAATACGAAGCCCAATTGTACCGCCGTCTTCAGCCCTATATCAACGTGGATGTTACCGCCATGCCCCGGGGGAACCCTGAACTTTTCCTCACGGCTGCAGAGCTTGTGCGGGAATATCTGGCAATTCCAGAGTTTTACCAGATCAGCCCCCAGCATTATGAACAGGTGCGTGGTGTGGAGACCTACTACGAAGTGGGGGAAGTTGTTCTTGTGGAGAGTGATCTCCTCTCCGGTGAAGAGGGTGAGGACGAACTCTTCCAGCGTCTCCAGAAACAGTTCGTACTGGTGACGAAGGTTCCTGCGGCATGGCAAGATGAGCTTACTCAGAAAACGGATGCCCTTTTTCGGGTGTGGGTGCGTCAACTTCCTCTCTCGAAAGCCTCCCCTGAAGAGGTGGATGGTTTTATCTCCAAGGTGGATCTTCTCTCACAGCACCCCTTTATGCCCCTGGAGCTTCGCCAGTATCTTGCCAAAGAAAAGGAGGAGTTGAACCGGCAGAAAATGTTGCGCTGGCAAGAGCGTGTACAAGGATGGATTCAGGAGACCAACCGTCAAGACCCTGAAAAGGCCATACGGAATCTTCAGGAATATCAAACCCAGTGGGGGCTTCCCCGGGAGCTTCTCCCCGGCATTGATCAGGCTCTGGGCAGGCACTATAAAAAACTCGTGGATAATGCGCCGAAACAGAATGCCGATGCGGATGGGCTGGGAAAGCTTCTTGTGGAATATCCTGGCATGCCCTCCGAAGAGAGGGAACGGGTAGAAACCCGCATCCGGAGCTATATAAGCCAGAAGCTTCAGGAGCTTGAACGTCAGATCTCCTCGGCCAAAAAGCTTGGGGATCTCGAAAAACAGATACCCTCGCTTCAGAAAGCCAAAGAGACCTATCCCCAGGGGGCTCCCATACTTTCGAATCTCTTTCAGACCACAGCCTTACGCCTTGTAGATC
>DAIPKP010000263.1:0-1346 GCA_036769705.1 Synergistaceae bacterium | reverse complement strand
GAGCCGTCGAGATAGAGTTTGCATCCTCCGTAACGTACCCAGAAGTTGCCGAAGCCGCTGGTGACGGGGATGTTGGGCATGTCGTCGTAGTAGCCTACGATGCGGAGGGGAAGTTTTCCCTGGCGGTGAAGAATTTCGTAGTATCCCAGCTCGTCTCCCAGGCCGATGCTTCTTCCTCCGATAACGTGCACCTCTCCTATGCCCGCCTCCAGGAACTCCCGAAAGAGCTGCTGAAAGGCCTGATCCATTCGGGGATCCTTCCGGAGGGCCCGGGCCAGGGCATCCGTTACGGGGCGAGCTTCGTTTTCCTGCAGGATTCCCCGGGAGCGGGCCTCTTGCGAAAGGGCTCCCTTTTCATCGAGGGCTTCTCCTAGGGCGAGGCCCCGGGAGTTGGCCACGTGAATGTGCGTGCATATCCGCACCAGCAGGACCGGGTTGGGAATATCCAGGGCGTCCAGATCCTCGCGCTCCGGAAGCACCGGGTTTTTCCAGTTCTGTTCGTTGAGAAGGGTGCCGTAAATCCACTGGTCCGGCTCGCGCTTCCGGGCTTCTTCTCGTATCATCTCCAGCACTTCCTCCCGGGAGGCGGTGCCGGAGCAGTTCAGGCCGAAACGGTGTCGAGCCGCCGAAGCCAGGTGTACGTGGCTATCCGTAAAGGCGGGAAGAATGGTGCCCCCTTGGGCATTCAGAGGAATGGCGGCGGCGAACTCCGGAAGAGTCCGGAGCTCCTCCTCCCTTCCCCTTCGAAGAATAGTGTTTTTTTGGACCAGCAGCGCTTCTCCCGGAGGAAGAAATTTTTCCCCGTCGAAGATGCGTCCGTTATGCAGATAGAAAAGAGTCACAGAAAGAACCTCCTTGATCTTGAAGACGAGATTTGTCACTATGTATTTTACACGATCTTGCCTTCCAGATACTCTTCCATGGCTTGAACCACGATTTTGGATTGTGCCACCGCCTCCACCACGGTTTTTGCTCCGGTTACCACGTCCCCCGAGGCGAAAATGCCCTTCCGGGTGGTATGCCCTCGGGAATCCGTGACAAGAAGTCCTTTGATTCCCGTTTCCAGGCCGTTCGAATTATCCGGAATGGTGGCGCGGGGGTCTTGGCTGATGGCGATAATCACGGTATCGCAAGAGAGCAGGGCGGTTTCCTCCGTATTGTGATACCGTCCCGGAGCATTTTCTTCCTCCAGGGTTTTCACGTATTGCACTCCCTGGGGGGTTATTTCCAAAGGCCGAGCCCGGTAGAGAAACTGCACCCCGTCGATGAGAGCGTATTCCACTTCCACATCTCGGGCGGGGATGTACTGCTTGTCCTTGCGATAGAGTACCGTTACCTCCCGGGCT
>DAIPKP010000262.1:0-1351 GCA_036769705.1 Synergistaceae bacterium | reverse complement strand
TCTCAGGCCGGGGCGATAAGGATATGCCCATCGTGGAGCCGCTTCTGGAAAAAGGTGCCTTTTAACGCAAAGCGCCGCGGCGGGAATTTGTTCCCGCCGCGGCGCTTTGCAGTGAGCACCTTTTCACGAAGACTACTGTTTTAGAGGGGATAGAAAAGTAAAGGGTTCCGCCTTTTGGAATCCTCCAGTTTGGTCGCCCCCGAGATCCCATCGATCTACCAAGAGAAGTTTTCGCGCTCCGGAGTTCTCGGAAAAATCGATTTTCTCCAGTTTTATCCAGAGAACGCTGGGATTGGCGGTGTCTTCGAAATAGTAGATCCGGTTTTTCTGATCCCCCACCACACGCCAGATGGTGGAAGAAATGTTCGGTTTTTCAGGAGTGCTGATTCCCCGAGGCACGCTTACGTTACGGATGACGCTAAAGACGTCCGCCACCGCCTCCCGGGAATCCGAACTCTGTCGGCAGGCATTGATGTAAAAGGAGGCCCGCACGAAGCGATCCGCCGCCCTGTTGGTTCCGGGAAGCATCACGGTACCTCCGAGTTCCTTCCAGTAAGCGTTCAGGGCAAGCTGCTGATCGTATACGGGGGAATTGGTCATCACCTGGTATTCTCTTCCATGATGAATCCGCAACTTCCCCCGGATGTACTCGAATATGGCGGAATCTCCCGAGGCATCCGAAAGAGCCAGGTGTCCGTTTCCCGCTATGCCGTTCGGAGTTTCCACGGGAACCACCCGGAAGGCTTCCCTTTCCAGGGCCTCCACCGCCTCTTTCACGGTGGCAAAATTATCCAGCACGTACTGCGCCCAGGTACTGATGACCAGGGCGGGCCGGGGATCCCCGGAAGGAGGAAATTCCGATTCCGCCAGATAAAGCAGATTTGCCACCAGCCCCTTTTCGTTCATGCCGTCCGCGGTGGCCCCTTCGTAAATGGAGGCCACCAGGCTGCCGTATTTGCTGGTCCATTCCAGGGAATCCTTTCCCAGAGCTCCATTCCGCTTCATTCCCCGGGGAAAGATCCAGAGATTGGTACCCATATCCTCGGCCCAGTCCATGGTACGCCCCGTGACGACTTGGTTTTCCTCCCCCAGGTATACAGCCCGGCTGCATGCGAAGGAAGGCTGAAGAAGGAAAAGCCCCAGCATGCCAAGCAAGAGGAAAAGCCCTCCCGAACAATACGCAATCCACCTCGAAATTTTATGCTCCAATTTCTCTTCTCCCCTTTCCGATATTCTTCCTTTCAGAGTAAAAGAAAAGATTCCGGAAAACAAGAGGGAAAAACGACATGGCGTTCCATGCACATTGGGGGAAAAGAGGCGCACCCCTTTTCCCCCAATGCACGAGTTGCTC
>DAIPKP010000261.1:0-1359 GCA_036769705.1 Synergistaceae bacterium | reverse complement strand
CGAAGCCCTCAACCGGGCCTACAACGTGGCGGTGGGGGAGCGAACCACCCTGAACCAGCTTTTCGGGCTGATCCGGGATCAGGTCTCCCGCTACCGTCCCGAAGCGGTTTCGGCGGAGCCGCAATACGAAGCATTCCGCCCCGGGGATATCCGGCATTCCCTGGCGGACATCTCCCGGGCCCGGGAGCTTCTGGGATACGAACCCCAATACTCCCTTCGGCAGGGGCTGGAGGAAGCCGCTTCCTGGTATGCGGCGAATCTGGTGTAGCCATGTGCGGCATCTGCGGTTTCCTCGACGTTTCCCGGAATCGCCGCTCCCGCCCCCTTCGGGAGATGGCCCTGCGGATGGCGGGTGCCATGGCCCACCGGGGGCCCGATGAGGGCAACGCCTGGGAAGATGCCGAAAACGGGGTGGCCCTGGGGCATCGGCGGCTTGCGGTAATCGACCTCACCCCCACGGGAAGACAGCCCATGACTTCCCGGTGCGGCAACTACACCCTGGCTCTCAACGGAGAAATCTACAACTACCGGGACATCCGAAAAGATCTGGAGAAAGAGGGAGCGATCTTTCGAGGCACCTCGGATACCGAAGTGGTGCTGGAAGGCATGGCCCTCTGGGGATTGGAAAAAATCCTGGAGCGTATGGTGGGCATGTTCGCCCTGGCTCTCTGGAACGCTCGGGAGCGTAGCCTCACTCTCGCCCTGGACCGGGGAGGGGAGAAGCCCCTCTATTACGGCTGGATGGGCAGCACCTTTCTCTTCGGCTCGGATCTCCGGGCGCTCCTGGAGCATCCGGACTTCCGCAAGGAGCTGGATCTCGGAGCTTTGGGAGAATACTTTCTGCGCAACTACATTCCCGCTCCCGCCTCGATCTTCCGGGGCATACGCAAGATGCTTCCCGGAACCTTCTGTCGTTTCTCTCCGGACAAACCCGGAGACATGCCCGCCCCCACGTTCTATTGGACTCTGGAAGAAACGGTGCGCACCGCCCGGGAGAACCCTTTTTCCGGAACCCCCCGGGAAGCGGTGGAGGAGCTCCGGGGCCTTCTGCGCCACGTTCTCCGGGGCCAGATGATTTCCGATGTCCCTCTGGGAGCCTTTCTCTCGGGAGGCATCGACTCCTCCCTGGTGGTGGCGGTGATGCAGGAAATTTCCTCCTCCCCGGTGAACACCTTTACCATAGGTTTCGAAGAGGCCTCCTTCGACGAGGCCTCGGAAGCCGCCAGGGTGGCCAAACACCTCGGCACGAACC
The DNA here is from genome assembly GCA_036769705.1 of Synergistaceae bacterium. Lineage (GTDB taxonomy): Bacteria > Synergistota > Synergistia > Synergistales > Aminiphilaceae > DAIPKP01. Next base: position 107 of record DAIPKP010000261.1, on the reverse strand, counting down.
ACGCCACCCATTACGTCAGCCCCCGGGAGGCCCTGGAAGTGGTGCCTCGGCTTCCGCAATACTACTCGGAGCCCTTCGGAGATTCCTCCCAGATTCCTTCCTCCCTG
>DAIPKP010000015.1:0-35294 GCA_036769705.1 Synergistaceae bacterium | reverse complement strand
AGCTCGCCAAGATCAGCGAGGATCTCCAGAAGCGCATCGGCGCCTTCGTGCTGGAGGATGTTTCCGGAAGCTCCAAGAGCTCCCAGAAGGCCCTCGGCGCAAAATCCCGCTCCTGAAGGACAACCGCACCGTAAAGAACCCTCTTTATCGGAATCCCAAAAGACCGGGCAATTTCTACAAGAAAGAAGGCGCTGCATCCCTGGAGGGATGCAGCGCCTTCTTTACTTGGGAGCTTCGGAAAAACAGAGAGTCTCCCGTTATCGCTACAGAGAGGCTTCCACCTTTTTGACAATCTTCGGATCCTGCCCCTGCAACCAGTCTTTCCAGAGATCCGGATACTCCTTCAGGAACCACCGGGCAGTCTCTTCCAGGGTCGCGTCGTTTTTCTCCATGTAGGCCAGAACCTTGTTGGTAAGGTCCAGAGTGGTATTGTACCGTCGCAGAAAGGCCTCCACCGTGGGATTTTCCTCGAGAAATTCCGCATTGGCCAGCTTGAGTACCCGGCAGCTCGGATAGGCGCAAGCCTTGGTGGTTTCCCAGATTTCCTCGTTGTAGGGAGGCTCTTCGAGAAGGGTCATATCGAACATCCCCAGAATGGGAGTGGGCTCCCAATAGTAGGCCAGCACGGGTTTCCCCTTTTTGTAGGCCGCAGCTATTCCCGTGGCGAGAGCGCTGGAGGAGCCGGTGAACATGTTGTTGAAATACGTGTCCAGCCCGTAGGCCTTCAGTTTTTTGGTATTGATGCTGGAGCAGTTCCAGCCCGTGGGACCGTTGAGGAAACGTCCTTTTTTGGGATCCTCGGGATCCGGAAAGAGGTGTGCATATTTGGGAAGATCCTCCACGGAGCGGAGATCCGGTGCCAGGGGTTCGATACCCCGCTCGGGATCCCCTTTGATGACGTAGGTGGGAACGTACCAGCCCTGAGGAGCATCGGGAAAGTTCTTGCCCAGAGAAACCATGTCGCCCTTTTCCTGGGCCTTGGTCCAGAATTCCAGCACGTTATCCACCCAGCCTTCCATGGAAAGCTGAATGTCTCCCCGTTCGATTCCCATAAGCCCCGGCAGGGATTCCACGAAGAGGTATTCCACCTTTTTATCGAAACCCTTTTCCAGAATGTGCCCTACGATCCTGTTATGAAGCTGTACGCTTTCCCAGGAGAAATCCGCAAACTTCACGGTCTCCTCCGCGAAAAGGCAGGATCCTCCGGCCATAACCAGAAGCAACGCCGCCATACCCGATACAATCACGTTACGCCATACCGTCTTTTTCATGAGACACTCCTTTCAATCAACCCTTATTCCAAACACCCGCACCTTTATGGGAACTCTTCAAGTTCCCGACACCGCCGCCCGGTTTTCTATTCCTCTCCGGAAGATTCCAGGGCCCGGAGAAAGGCATCTCCCACCTGGTTAAAGGCACTTTCAAAAGCCCGGACATCGCCCTCGAACGTGGTGATGGAAAGCTCCAGAGCTTCGGGATTTTTCATGTAGCGCACTCCGAAACCTTCGGGCAATGCCGGGCCATATCCCGCGGTCCGGAGCCCCTCGTTGGTGGTGGAGCTGGTGCTCATCCAGGATTCTCCGAAACTCTTCCATCCGGGACTTGCGAAAAAGGGGATTTCCTGGGGATTTTCCCCCCGGAAAAGAGCGAAGCTTTCGAGGAAGCCCAGGGGCCCCTCCACTCCCTTGCCTTGCTGGCAAAGCCGGATTCGTTCCCGGTGCGCCTTTCCCGCACGCCGCAGAAGAGGAGCCAGAGCTTCCTTGGAGAGCCCCTCTTCATAGGCCCGGATGCAGGCGGCTCCTTCCATGGTAAGAGGCCGGATCCCCTCGGTACGACCATGCTGGAAATGCCGCAGGCTCACGGATTCCAACCCCGAACGCAGGACACCCCACAGCTTCTGCTGTACTCCCAGCAACACGATCTGCACAAAGGCGTCCGGACTCATACGCGCCTTCTTGATTACGGAGGAACCGAAGGAAGAGAAGCTCAAAATTTCCAGCCCCAGTTTCTGGCGAAGCCGGGCATTGTTTCTCCGAATTTCCCGAGCCTTTTCTTCCGCTTCCGGAGTAAAAACGAACTCCAAAAGCTCCGGGAGAAGCGGAAAATTTTCCACGGCCCTCTCCTCGGAGGAGGTTTCTTCAAGAAAGGTGGCAAAGCGCCTTACCACATCTCCGTCCCTGCAGGAATGCTCATAGTTCCATCCTCCCGCTCCTTCGGGATAGACGATGAACTGCAGGGATTTATCGTACCAGCGGTTATCGGGCATGCCCCCGATAAGGTTCCGGCAGATGGCGGTTTCTCCTTCCAGGGAATCCTCCAGCACCAGTACGAAGAGAGCGCTTTCCACCAGGTCGATATTGCGACGGTTTCCGGAATGTTCCCGGAGTTTTTCCCGCCATGCCGCCCATTCCGGACGATCTGCGGCGGTGAAAACTCCGGGAGAAAAGGAGAGAGGCTCGTCTTTTTTCCAGAGATTCCCGAAGAGAACCTCCAGATCTTTTGTCCGAGGCATCCTTCCTTTTTCATCCAACACCTTGAGGGAGTATATTTTTCCCCGCCGCATGATAACGATATGATTCGGGTCGGAGGCCGCAAGAGTGCGATCTCTTCCGATTCCGGGAAGCCTGGTGTAACCGAAAATTTTTGAATATTGCCCCATGGCTTGAGGATTTCCCCGCATCTCGTCCCGGGAGAGAGTTCCCTCGCGAATGCAGCGATAAAACTCCAGAGCCCGGCTCGTGATACGCGCCGCCAGAGCCGCCCCGGAAGAAAGTTCCAGATCGAAAAAGTAAAAGGGGTTGAGATGAATGGGCAGGCTCGTGGGATGACGAAGATACCATCCTTCACAAAAGGGACGAAGAATTTCCAGGGAAGAATCCTCCGGAAGGCTTCGCCGAAGCTCTTCATGAAGCTTTCGGGCCTTTCCGGAGGGATCCAGCAGGGCTTCGGCACTTTTTGCGGTAACCTCGTACTGCCGGGAATCCAGAAGGGGCTCTATCCAATTCATAAAACGGGAAACGCTCTCCTCGAGAGGCTCCATTTCGAGACGGGGCAAAAAATCGTCTGTGAAAAAGGAAGAAGACACACAATCACCTCGGTTCCGTTGAGATAAGAATATCCGTTTCTATCTTTCTCGCTATAGGTGCTCCTAAAGCGAAGCTTCCACTTTCGCCGCCACCTGGGGATCCTCGATCCAGCCTTTCCAGAGATCCGGATTCTCCCGCAGAAACCACAGGGCGGTCTCTTCCAGGGAGGCACCGTTCAGCTCCTTGTAGGCCAAAGCCTTGTTGGTGAGCTCCAAACTCGTGGCATAACGTTCCAGGAAAGCCCGGATGGAAGGATTGGCTTCGAGGAACTCCCGGTTGGCCACCTTATACACCCGGCAGCTCGGAAAATCGCAGCCTCCGGTAGTATCCCAGATCTCCTTGTCGTAAGGAGGCTCTTCGAGTTTGGTCATGTCGTACATGCCGAGAATCGGAGTGGGCTCCCAATAGTAAGCCACCACGGGTTTGCCCTTTTTGTAGGCCTCCGTAATTCCTATGGCGAGAGCACTGGCGGAACCGGCATAAAAGTTGTTGAAACTTTTCTCCAGGCCGTAGGCTTCGAGTTTTTTCACGTTGGTGGTGCAGATGACCCAACCCGTAGGGCCGTTGAGGAACCGCCCCTTTTTCGGGTCTTCGGGATCCGCGAAAAGATGGGCATATTTGGCGAGATCCTTTACCGAATGCAGATCCGGAGCCATGGGCTCTATACCCCGTTCCGGATCGCCTTCGATCACGAAGGTGGGAACATACCATCCCTGGGGAGCATCGGGAAAATTTTTACCCAGAAAAGCGACGGTATTCCGATCCCGAGCGGCTTCCCAATAACCCGGGGAATTATCTATCCAGGCCTCCATGGTTATCTGGAGGCCTCCTCGTTCCAGCCCCATCAACCCCGGCATCTCCTCAACCAAAGTATATTCCGTGGGTCTTTCGAAACCTTTTTCCAGAATATATCCGGCGATACGGTTATGAAGCTGCACACTCTCCCAGCTGAAATCTCCGAAGCGTATGGGTTTTTCCCGGGCCTCCACGAAAACCCTTTCTCCTCCCAACGCCAGCAAAGCCGTCACAACAAGTACCGCAAAGCCCAGTCCCGCTCTTTTCAAACTTTTCTTCATGCAAAACTCCTTCCACAATGTGGTATCGCAAAAAACGATCTATGATATTCCAAGGGCACCTCTGCCCTTTCCGCCAGACAAAAAAACAACAGCACCTTCCCCGGAAAATCCCAAAAGAAGACTCGGCTCCCGGGAGCCGGCGACGAAAAGTATGATTTCAGGATTTCCCGAAAAAATGAGGAAGGTTGCAAACCTCGGCACAAACAATTCCGGAGAAGAGAAACTAAGGGTTCTTTTCTGAGAAAAAAATCAGGGAAAATACACTTTTATCATAACATACCTTCTCCGTCGGGAAAAAAGGCCTCGAAAAAACGGAAAAACCCTGCTTTCGGAGCCTTTTTCCGAGATGCTCCGAGGCACGTCAAAAATCGTTTCGCTTCGGATTTCGGAAATGATATGATGCAAAAGGGATATAGCGCAGTAAAGCGAAGCCGGAAACAGCAATTTCCGCTGGCTACAAAATCTTCCACAAGGGGGAAAGAAAATGCGACGCAAAGACAAGGAGATCACGGATTTTGAGGTTATCAGGGAGATACTCGGAGCCGCCAAGGTGTGCAGGCTCGCCATGTGCTCCCTTAAGGGAGAACCCTACGTGGTTCCCCTCTGCCCGGGATATTTCGAGGAGGAACACGCCCTCTATTTCCACGGTTCCAAGGGAGGAGAAAAACACGCCCTGCTTCGGGAAAATCCCCGGGTCTGTTTTGAAATCGAAGAGAAAGTAACCCTCGTGGAAAACGAAGATCCCTGCGAATGGGGTATGCGATATCGCAGCCTGGTGGGATTCGGGAAGGCAGAATTTCTCGACTCTCCCGAAGAAAAACAGCGGGGACTCAATATCATCGTCCGGCATTACACGGGGAAATCCTCGGAACACGTTTTTCCGGAACCCATGCTGCAGCGGGTTTCCCTCTTTCGAGTTCCCATCGAAAGCGTTACGGGACGGCAAAGCCTCTAAAAACATGACAAAAAAGATGCCGGCCAAAGCGAAAGGAGCCGCAAAAGTACGTGCATTGCGGGGATTCACCCTGGTGGAGCTTCTGATCGTCATGGTCATCGTGGGGATTCTGGCAGCCGCCATGATGCTTTTGGGAGGCTCCGCCACGGACAAGGCCAAAGCCACGAGAATCGTTTCGGAAATGAAAATCATGAAATCCGCAGGGTACCTCTACTTCTCCGATTACGGAAGCTGGCCCATCTGGGCCTACAACGAAGGCATGGGAACCTATCGCAATCTCTCGCCCCAGGGAAACGGAACGCTCCCCGACGCCTATGCGGATAAACTTCCCAAAAACGACAGCTACTGGATCGGCCTCATGTACGGAGAAGATGAACAAGGGAAAACCCGGATTTTCGTCATTCTCTACGACCGGGATCTGGACAGGGGGGTCAAGAAAAAACTCGCGGATATGGCGGAGGCTATGCAATTTTACGCGAAACCCGACCAAAGCCATACTTTCACGAATCTTCACGTTTTTACCGAGGAAGACGACAACCTCATGTGGTTTATGTAAACATACGAGGAACCGGAGGAAAGAACACATCCTTTTCTCCCGGTTCCTCCATAAAGGAATTCCCTGAAAAAGATCCGAAAATGCCTACATAAAACCCTGATAAGGATGCTTCACCACCGCGGTGTGTACGTAGTTGATCATGGTGATGAAATCGAAGACCGGCCTTCCCGTGGCCTGCTGCACCGCAAAACCGTAGGGGGGCAGATCGCTGCACTCCAGCACGATGGCCCCTACTTCGGGATGTTCTTCCACCATCCGTCGGGCTACGTCCACCACTTCCTCCTCCACTTTGTCGGAATCCAGAGTGCCCTTTTCCAGAAGCACCGAGGAGTAGAACTCCTCCTTCTCCTCCATGCCGTAGAGGGCCAAAGGAATTTCGGGCCCCACCCCCACGTTGGCGAAGTGCTCCGGAGTGAGGACGGATTTGTTGGCGGTGATCACCCCGATTTTCTCGTTTTTCTTGAGGGTTCTATGGATAAAGGGTATCTGGAGAAGGCTGGAGAGAAATACCGGAATGTCCACCGCCTCCGCCACCTGGGGCTGAAAGAGTGCCATAAAGCCGCAGGCTCCCGTGATGGCCTTGACCCCCTCGTCCTGGAGCTGCCGGGCCCCTTCGAGAAAGGGCTCCAGCAGAGCGGGATCCCGCTGGTTCAACAGCCTTTCGATGGAAGCTCCCCGAACCTCTTTATAGCGTACGGGAAAATCGAAGGTGCTGGCGTTGCCCACGTTGCCGGGAACGCAGGGATAGGCGGCGTCAAGGATGAGAATGCCGATGGATTCTCCGTCCCAGGAGCGTTTCTTGTTGCGTATACGGTACACTGTCATTCGTGTCTCTCCCCCTTTAAGTATGCAAAGTACGATACAAGTATACATTACGCAAGATTGTAGCGCCCCCGGAGGAGATGCACAAGTATTTTTTGGAGGGATCCAGGAAAGAAGCTCCGGAGAAAAATCTCCGGAGCTTCTTTCGAGGGGAAGAATGGTACGTTTTTCTTTATTCAGCTCTCCTTCGCAAAGAGAGCCTTCTTGGGAATTCGCATCTTGGCGGTTTTGAGAGGGTTCACCACCTGGCTGAAGGCAAGATCGCAGAAGAGGCTGGCGAACATGTAGCTCCGTTCCCAGGAGAGGCCGGCGTGCTTCTGCACGAAAGCCACCGTATCTTCCACCACCTCCCGGGTGGCATCCTCCATGGATTCCGCACTGGCAAGAAGGAAATAGGCTTCCTCGGTTTCCACGAAGGGATTTCTCAAGGGAGTATTTTTTTCCAGCTCCGCCCGAAGGGTTACTCTCCCCCGGGCTTCCGCGCCGGTACCGCAAACTTCTCCGTTGCCCATGACTCCGTGCAAATCTCCCAAAGCCAGCTTGGCTCCGGGGACGAAAACCGGAAGCCGCAAAACGGAGCCCGCGGTATTTTCCAGGGTATCAAGATTGCCTCCGTGCCTTCCGGGGCTTCCGTTGAGAACCGATCCCTCCGCAGGAGCCACTCCGATAACCCCTATCATGGGACGCAACGAAAAGGAACGTCCGCAGAAACGGGCCTCTTTTCCAGAAAGGGGAATGATTTCCGTGTACCCTTCGCCAACTTCGTCCCCCAAAGGGCCGAAACCGGGGTACACTTCCACCACCCCCTGGGTGTCGAGAAGCACCTCTTCGATATGTACCCGCAGCACATCTCCGGGCTCGGCTCCCTCGATCCAGATGGGCCCCGTGGCGGGATTCACCTTGGAATAGTCGAAATCCGGCCCCAGCACGTGATGAGGTTCCGTAAGGGCGTGGCTGAAACAATCTTCGGTATGAAAGATAACCCGTTCCCCCGGAGAGACCCGCAGCACCGCCTCGTTCTCGTTCGACATGGCGTATACCACCTGATCCCGACGCAGTTCAGAAACCATGGGGAAACCTCCTTTCTACTTTTTGCGGATGCCTGAGACATCCCATATTTCCCGTCCTCCCATGAGTCCCCGGGGACGGTAGATCATGATGACGATGAGAAGCAACGCCATCAGCACGTTTACCAGGCCGAAGACGGGAGGAATGTGCACTCCCAGAAGAGTGATCCCCTCCTGAAGAGGAGCGATAAGTTCCGCCCCCACCGTAAGGATGGTAACTCCCAGCAAAGTTCCCGATATGGTACCGATTCCCCCGATGGCGAGCATGGCCACCACGTGAAAGACGTAGACCAGGCCGAAGGCTTTGGGATTCATGGTAAGCACGAGATGCACCCAGAGGGCCGCTCCGATGCCCGTGATAAAGCTGCCCACCGCAAAGGAGAGAATTTTGTAACGCACCACGTGAATGCCCATCACCGCCGCAAGGGTCTGGTCCTTGGCAATGGTGCGAAGCGCCCGGCCATACCGGGACTGCATGAGCCGATAAATGAAAAAGATCACCAGCACGAGGATACCATAGGCCCACCAGATGTTGGTATAGGCCGGAATGTTCCGGAGCCCCATATCTCCGTGAGTAACCCCCCGGAGATTTTCCGCGAGATTTCCCATAACGATGTTGATTCCCATGGAGGCGAGAATGAAATACTGCCCCTCCAGCCGGAAGGCAGGAAGAAGAAGAACCACGCTCGCCACTACCGCCAGGAGCCCCGCTAGGATAATCGCCACGGGAAAGGCCACCTGAAGCCCCTCCAGCCAGGAGGGAAGATGAAGCACCGCTTTTTTGTAGGATACGGGCAGCGTGAGGAGAGCCGTGGTATACGCCGCCACCATCATGGTTCCTCCAAAACCCAGGGAAAAAATGTTGGTATAGCCGTTGGTGACGTTCACTCCCAGGGCGATGATGGAGGTAACCCCCACGAGAATCACCAGGCGCAGATAATATCCTCGCAGAGAGGTGTCCGCAAGCCAGAGCAATCCTCCGAGAAGAAGAAGCCCCACCAGAATTTTTCCGAAGTTTTTCATGACCTCTCTCCTCCTACTCTATTTTGATGTTGGGCCGGAAGAGCCCCGAAGGCTTTACGAAAAGGATGAGAAAGAGCAGCATCCAGACGAAAATGGGGCGTACCGCGGAAAACTGGGGGGGTAGCAGAGCCACGAACATGATTTCTCCCAGGCCGATGATATACCCTCCCACGGCGGCGCCGGGAACGTTGCCTATGCCTCCCAGAACCGCAGCGATAAAAGCGTTGAGTCCGATAAGATACCCCATGCTGGGAGTCACCACTCCGAAACTCGTGCCGTAAGCCACTGCAGCCACTCCCGCCAGGGCGGAGCCGAGAACGAAAGCATAAAGCACGATGCGCCGGCTGTTTATTCCCGCAAGCCCCGCGGCGTTGGCATCGTACGCCACGGCCCTCATGGCCATGCCCGTGCGGGAAAACCGTATAAAGAGGGTAGTTCCAACCACCAGGGCCAGAGCTATACCGAAAATCCAGATGTCCTTGACGTTCAAAAAAAGTCCGGAATCCGTGATGAGAATACCTTCCAGGAAATCCGGAGTGGGAAAAGCCCGGCGGCTGTCTCCGAAAATCATGGTAAAGAGACTTCGGAGCCCCAGAGAAGCACCGAAGGAGGCGATGAAAACCGTGAGCACCTCGGGATTGCGCTTCAAGCAGGGAGCATATACGGTACGCTGAACGAGCATGCCGATGATCACCGCTCCTCCCAGGGCGGCGAGAAACCCTATCAGAAAGGGAGATCCTCCGAAGGCGAGAAGAAGATAGGCGCAAAAGGCGCCGATCATGAAAATCTCTCCGTGGGCGAAGTTGATAAGCCCCAGAATTCCGTAAATCATGGTGTATCCTATGGCGAGAAGAGCGAGAATGCTGCCGTAGGAGAGAGCGTTTATGAGCTGTTGCGCGATATAGAGTCCATACATGGCGTTATTTCACTCCGAGATAGGTATTCACAACGTAGGAGTTGTGCTCCAAATCCGCGCTTTTTCCCTCCAGCCGGATCTCGCCGCTTTCCATAACGTAGGTTCGGGAAGAAATTTCCAAAGCAAGCCCCACGTTTTGTTCCACCAGAAGAATCGCCACTCCCTCCCGGCTTATCTCCCCGATGCGTTCGTAGATTTGATCCACGATGATGGGAGCCAATCCCAGAGAAGGTTCGTCCAGAAGAAGCAGCCGGGGTTCGTTCATGATGGCTCTTCCGATGGCGAGCATCTGCTGCTCTCCTCCGCTGAGAGATTCCGCCAACTGCCCCCGGCGTTCCCATAGCTTGGGAAAAAGATCGCAAACCCATCGAATGCGCTCTACTATCTTTTTTCGGGAAGCGAGAAGATACCCCCCCACCTGAAGATTTTCCTGTACCGTGAGATTGCCGAAAATGTGACGTCCCTCGGGAGAACAGCTTATGCCCCGGGCAACCACGGCATGAGACGTTTTTCCTTCCAGATTCTCATCCCGATAGAAGACCCCGCCGCTTCGGGGAGCTACCTCCCCCGTAATGCACCGGATGGTGGTGGTTTTCCCCGCACCGTTGGGGCCCACCAGGGCCACTACTTCTCCCGGAGCGATGAAGAGATCGATGCCGTGAAGCACCTGGGCTTTTCCGTATCCCGCCACAACCTGTTCCATTCGCAGCATGTCCATCCCTCCTACTGCCCCTGGAGGGCCTGTTTTTTCCAGGCCCGCTCGCCGAGATAGGCCTTGATGACCTGGGGGTTTTTCTGGATTTCCAGAGGAGATCCCTCGGCGATGGGTTTTCCCTGATTCATCACAAGAATACGGTCGCTTATTCCCATGATAACTTTCATGTTGTGTTCCACCACGATGATCCCCATGGAGGAATTTCTATGGAGATCCCGGACGATCTCGATCATGTCGTCGGTTTCCGCAGGGTTCAATCCCGCGGCGGGCTCGTCCAGCAGCAGAATACGGGGCTCGAAAAGCAAGGCTCGGGCCAGCTCCGCCTTCTTCTGCACTCCATAGGCAAGATCCTCTACCGCTACGGAAGCGTATGCATCGATGCGGAGCCTGGCGAGAACCCGGTGAATTTTTTCGAGAATCCGATCTTCCTCCCGGCGATAGCGGGGAGTAAGAAAAAGAGAGTCCAGGTACGTATAGTTTCGAGCGAGATGAAAGGGAGGTTTCAAATTTTCCTCCAGAGTCATCCCCTTCATAAGCCGGATGTTCTGAAAGGTTCGGGTAATTCCGAGAGCGGTAATATCGTGAGGAGCTTTGCGGAAAATATCCCGGTTATCGAAGAGAATCTTTCCGGAGGTTCCCCGAAGAACTCCCGTAAGAAGATTGAAAACCGTGGTTTTACCCGCTCCATTCGGGCCGATAAGCCCCAGAAGCTCTCCTTCGGAGAGAGTAAAGGAAAGGGAATCCACCGCTCTGAGACCACCGAAAGCTTTGGTGAGTTCTTCTACCTGCAACAATGCGCATCACTCCCGAAAAGGGCTAGATTTATGGTCCATGGAAAGGGAGAAAGGGCCGGAAACTTCCGACCCTTTCCGGAGGTGTGTGACGAGAAAAGGTTTTTCCAGATACGATCTACATATCTTCCGGCATGAGCAGATCCGTGAAGACCCGCTTGCCATCCCGAACGACCCGGAAGACCACGGGTTTGTTGGGAACCCGGGGAAATTCCACGGTTTCCGGATCGGGATACGAAATGGGCGTGGTGGTAGAGCTGAATTTCATGTCCTTGATAACATCCCGGAGAGCGGTCCGACGCTCTGGGAGATCCATGGAATTCCACTTCTCCTCGCCCAAACTTCTCATGGCCTCCGCCATCATCCGGATGGCGTCATATCCCAAGCATTCGAAGGATCCCGGCTCGGCTCCGTCGTGTTCCGCCTTGTAGGCCTCCACAAAGTCCTTGCCGTTGCCGGTGATGGGATTTTCCGAGGCGAAGTGCGTGGAAATGATGGTTCCTTCCATGATATCTCCTCCCACTTCCACCACTACATCATCATCCGCTCCATCCGTGAAGACCATGGGAAGCCGTACTCCCAGCTTGGCTGCCTGCTTGGCGATAATGGGACCATCCTGAGGAAAGGGAGGCGTGATCACCAGGCCGTCGATCTTCTCCTTCCCCATCTTCATCTTCATCCGGGTAATCTGAGCGGTAAAGTTGACGTCCCCGGTCTGATACATCTCCTGGTGCACCACCGCGTTTTCATCCCCCGTGTACTCCTGGAAGGCTTCCATGAAAAACCTGGTGAGATCCAGGCTGTAGGCGCTGGCGTTATCCCAGAAGACCGCCACTTTCTTCCATCCCAGCACGTCCGCGCAGTACTTGGCCACCGCCCGGCCCTGGTCGTTATCGCCGAAGGGAACCATGAAAATATAGTCCCCTATCCGGGGAATGGTGGGAGTGGTAGCGGTTCCCACGAGAAAGACCGTATCGTTGGCCTGGAAAATGGGGCCCGCCGCGGAGACGAGGGAATCGTCCGTAAGGCCGCATCCCGCAAGAACTTCTTCCTCCTCCACAAGCCGGAGAGCCGCATTGGAGATCACCGTGGTATCGCTCTGACCGTCGATATTCTTCAGCACCAGGGGATGCCCGAAAATACCGCCTTCCTGATTGATAACCTTCACCGCCAACTGGCTTCCTCGAAGCCCTGCCTGCCCGAGCGGAGCCGCCACACCTACCTGGCTCCAAATGGAGCCCACCACCACGGGCTCTCCTGAAGGCTCCGCAAAGGCTCCGGAGGAACAGAGCAGCATGCTGCAAAATGCCGCCAACACCAAAAAGACGAACGCTCTCTTACGAGTAACCATTTTTCCTGCCTCCTTCAAATTTGAATAATCGCTACCCCCGCAGGGGAAATAGCCTCGCTGAAAAACTCTTCGCTTTTCCTAGGAGTAGAGAAGGTAGAAAAGCGCATCCAGGATAAGAAGAAAGGAAGGGCTTTTTTTACGCTCTCCCATGCCGATATTGCCAAATTCTCCGTGAGGAGAGTACAACAAGGTTTTTCCCTCTCCGATACGACATTCCACAAAGGCGGAGCGCCCCCGAAGATGTTTTTCGAAACGTTCCGGAGAGAGAAGGTTATACCATCCACGCAGAGCCTCCTTGGCGGGGTAGTTGTCCCCCAAATCCCAGGAGGGAACGTGTTCGGGATGTCCGCTGGCTACGAAAGATTCATATTCTCCGAGGGAATGGGCGTTGTTGCCGAAAACTTCCATGGCAGGGCCTTCCCAGTAGATAAGATCCAGAGTATTGCGCGGCCCCGCCTGCAAACCGTAGAAACAGGGATGTTTCTCCCGGAGAGAGACCCGGACGAAACCGGTTCCGGTGCGCCAGTAATCGAGATCCTGCGCATCCGTAACGTCCACCAGATTGAGCCAGAAGGAATTTCTTCGATCGAAGGAGGTGAGAGGGAGATAGGCCCCGGCACAAACTCCGAAATAACTCCCCTTTCCGAGTATGTGATTGCGAAGAATGGCGTAACCCTTATCTCCAAGCCCCGCATAATAGGACTCCCCCGCATCGGGTCCTCCGGGAACCAGAAGCACCGCATTTTCCGGGAGCAATCCCCGGCGCAGATCCTCATGATCCATTTCACGGTAGGGGAAACCGCTCCAATCCAGGACTTCCTTCAGAGGATCCACGCAAAAATCCGCGGCTCCACGTCCTACGTACAGCACGAGATCCCGAGAAACTCCGGAAGATCTTTCTTCGAGGGGAAGAGAGGCTTCCTCGAAGAAAACCCCTCCCTCCTCCAGGAAATCCCGGTAATGCAGAGGAAAAAGAAAGGCTCCCGGCGCATAGGAATGTCCTTCGGGAAATTTCGGAGTGCTGCAATGAACGCTGCCATGCATTCGCCGAAAAGGCTCTCCCTCCTGCAAAATCACGTTTATTCTCCGGGAGGTTTCGAGAAAATCGCTCTGGATATGCTCCACTCCCAACCGATCCCAGGGAACGAGAAGACTTCCGGTCTCTTTTCCCATGATCCTAGCTCTTCAGGAGCGTCCGAAACTCCCGGAAACGCTGCAAAGATGCTACGGAAGCTCCTCCGGTACCGAGACTGACGCCGTACATGGCCATCAGGCTGAAGGCGAATCCCGGAATAAGCTCGTAGAGGAAATCGGAGTATCCCAGGTTGTACCATCCCAGGATGGTAACCATCCCTACGAGCATGCCTACCACGGCTCCGGGAAGATTGATCTTTTCCGAGTACAGGGAGAGAAGAACCAGGGGACCGAAACATGCCGCCAGCCCTCCCCAGGCGTAAAGGGCGATGTCGAAGACCAAGCCTCCCGAAAGGGACATGAGAAACGCCGCCACGGAGATGACCACCACCGCAAGGCGTTCCACCGGAACGAGCTGTTCCAGGCTTTCCACTTTCTTGAAGCGTTTGTATATGTTCGACGCGTAGGAGGCCGCCGCTACCAGGAAATAGGCGCTCACGGAGGAGAGAATGGCCGCCATCACCGCCGCCGCGAAAAGGCCTATGGTGTAGGAAGGAAAAACCTCTCCCGTAAGAGCCAGGAAAATCTGTTCCGGATCGCCGATATCCTGAAAGATAGCTCGTCCGATAATGCCCACCATCACCGCACCGTAGGTGGTAAGCCCTACCCAGAGCATGGCGATAAGAGTGGAATCCCGAATCTCCCGGGGGTCTTTGATGGACATGAAGCTTGTCAGGATATGGGGCTGCCCCGGATATCCCACGCCTATGCCGATGCCTCCCAGCACGAGAGCGCAGCGGGACCAGAAGCCCGAACTGCCGGAAAAGAAGGAGAAGAATTCCGGATTTTCCTTGAGAAGATGCTCTCCGAGCCAGGCGGAGCTTTCGATATGCCCCAGAGCCACCAGAGGAACCAGAATAAGGGCCAGGAAAATGATGGAGCCCTGAATGAGGTTGCTCCAGCTCACCGCCAGATAGCCCCCGAGATAGGTGTAGATCATGACGATAAAGAGCCCCAGCACGATGCCGGTTTTATATTCCAGGCCGAAGGCGATATTCAAAAGCTTGCCGCTGCCGATAATTTCAGCGGAAGCGTTGATAATCATGAAGAGGATGATCACGATGGCGGCGATACAGCCGATAATGCCCCGGCTATCGCCGAGCCTCTTTTCGAAGAACTCCGTAAGGGTTACCGCTCCGTAGAATTCCGAAGCCCTGCGGAGCCGATTGGCGATAACGGTCCAGTTGAAAAGGGTACCGAAGAGAATTCCCGTAACCACCCATAAGGATCCGAAGCCCATGGAAAAAGCCATTCCCGGCAAACCCAGGAGAAGCCAGCCGCTCATATCGGAGGATTCCGCGGAGATGGCGGTAATCCACTTATTGTTGCTCCGCCCCGCCAGGCTATAGTCGTCGTAGGACGTGGTCTTTCTGTAGGTAACGTAGCCTATGGCCACGAGAAGCAGAAGGTATCCTCCAAAAATCACGTAATTTCCCCACATGGTCATTCCTCTCTTTCTCCGCAGCCTCTTCCGCTATCTCCCCGAAAAAACAACCACGCCAGAAGAAGGGAAAAAAACAGGGGAGCCATAAACAAACCCACTCTCCACACCATGATCACGAACTCCTCTCCTCGATCTGTACAGCACCACACACACGTACAATTCTCGAAACTGGCTCCATAATAATAAAAAAGACCTTCTCCCCTCCATGAGGAGAACGCCCGAAAAACGAAAAAATCCCGGGAAAAAGACCCGGAATTCTAAGCAAAAAGGGAAGGGCTCTAAGCCTTTTCGGAAAAAATGAAAAAAGAGGCTTGGAAAATAAAAATACCGAAGAAGATCAGCTTTCCTGAATGATCCCCGTTTTCACGGCATACCGCGCCAGTTCCGCCACGCTGTAGATTTGAAGTTTGCTCATGATATTCCGCCGGTGAGTTCCCACGGTTTTGGCACTTAAATGGAGCAGTTCTCCAATTTCACGATTCGAATATCCTTCGGCTATTTTACGAAGGATTTCCGTCTCCCGCCGCGAAAGTGGGGTAGCCCCGCTTTCTTCTGCGGGATCGCTTACCGCATCGATATACAGCTTCGCCACGATGCCGGAGATACTGGGGCCGAGATAGATTTCTCCCGCCACGGCACTCCGGATGGCCTCCAGAAGCTCCGTGGAAGCGCAATCCTTGAGAAGAAATCCCGAGGCTCCCGCCTGGAGCATTTCCGTGATGAACTTCTTATCCGCATACATGGAAAGGGCGATAATCTTTACATGGGGTACTTTTTCCTTAATCTTTTTCGTCGCAAGGATGCCGTCCATATCGGGCATCATAATATCCATCACCACCACGTCCGGACGCAGTGCTAGAGCCTGCTCCACCGCACTCCGTCCGTCCGCCACCTCCGCCACGATGGTAATTTCCGGATTCCGGCTCAAAAGCAGCCGGATACCTTCACGAACAATGGTGTGATCGTCTGCCAAAAGCACTCGCATGAAATCAATCCTCCTCAAAAGCCCGGGAAGAAACGGTAAGGACTACCCGGGTTCCCCGGGAGGGTTCGGAAAACACTTCCAAAGCCCCCCGAAGATGCTTCAATCGCTCCTGAAGGCTGAAAATACCGAAGGAGGGCACAGCGCCTTTCAAAAAATCGAGTTGCTCCGGCGAAAAGCCCTTCCCCTCATCAATGACAGAGAGGGAGAGAACCCCTTTTTCGGGCTCCTCGCAGATAACCCAGGCCCGGTTCGTTTCCGCATGCTTGATGATGTTCATGAGCAATTCACTGAGGGAGCGAAAGAGAAAGGCCTTCAGATCGTCATTCACGGTCTCCGGGAAACCTCTATTTTCCAAATGCACTTCCAGGCCGTAATCTTCCAGAAGCTTCTCTCCCAACCATTCCGCGGCGGGAACGAAACCGAGCTTGTAGAGTACCGGGCTCCCCAGATCGAAGGTAAGGCTCCGCACGGTTTTTATCGTATCGTCCAGGAGATCCACCATGTTCTGCATTTCCCGGGAAACCGCAGAATCCGGATAATCCTTTCCCAGAAGCACCGCCCGGATTTTCGCCAGGGCCAGGTTCTGACCGATGGAATCGTGAATCACCGTGGAAATTCTCCGGCGCTCCCGTTCCTCCGCCCGGGAAAGAGAGGAGGCAAGCGCCTGAAGCTGGTATTGGTACTCCATCTCTTTCTGGCGAATCTCCTTTTGAAGCGTTATGTCATTGGCATGCATAAGCACCAGATCCGGAGGGACGAAAACGCAGCGCAAACTCAAAATGAGATGTCCTCCCTGTCCATCCCGATAAAAATGTTCCCCCTCCACCAGGGTCTTTTCGGAAAAGCAGCGTTCCACCAGACGCACCACCCGGGGAGAGCCGGGAAAGACTTCCTCCAGAGGTTTTCCCTTGTAAAGCCTGGATTGACCTCTCTCGAAAACCGCCGCGGCATCGTTATACTTAAAGAGCCGGAACCCCTCTCCCTCCGCAAACCACGTGAAGGTGGGAGAGGGAGTACAGTTATACTGGGCATCCAGACGCTTTCTGCTTTGTTCCAGGACCTCGTTCATTCTCTTCTTTTCCTGGTATCTCAAGTAGAAAAGGAGAAGAAAAGCTCCTCCTACTAGGATCGCTGCTGAAGAAAGAATGGCTTCGCCATCCCAATATTCCTTTTCGATATACCAGTTTCGTTTCAGCCTGTCGTATTCCTGGCTCGAACGGAAACTCCGGATTCCCCGATTGAGGAGAGCGAGCTTTTCCCCCTCCCCCGGAGGAAGGACGAAGCGAAAACGGCTTTTCATGAGACTGAATCCGTAGGAAAAAATCCTGTCGTCAATTCCCGCCTGCCGCGCCACCCCCTCGAAGAGCCCCTCTTCACAGACCGCAGCCTCGATTTCCCCGGAAAGAAGGGCAAAAACGAGATCCGGAATGGTACGGTACGTCACAATCGTCTGTGCTCGGGCCTGCCGCAAATACTCCTCCACCGAGGTGTGCCGCACCACTCCCAGCACGCGCTGCACGAGATCCTTCCGGGAAGAGAAGGGCTTCTCCCCCCGGCGGAAAAAAAGACGCACATCGAACTCTTCGATGGGATCCGAAAGAAGGAGCCCCTTGGATTGAGCGTTCCGCTCAAGCACTCCGAGGTTCGAGATGGCATCCACTCCGGCCTCCGTAAGCACTGCCAGTGCATCCTCCCAATCATCCACCAGAACGAACATGACGGGCTCCTTGAGCAAAGCGAAGATAGCCTCGTAAATCTCTATGGCAGCTCCTTCGGGACTTCGATGAGGATCCGTAAAGAAAAGGGGAGGATAGTTGGTGGGAATCCCTATGGTCCAGAGCCTTCCCGAAAATTTTTCTTCGAGGAGAGGCGTTTCCGGAAGCTCTTTTCCCTCCGAGGAGAGAGCGAAGAAAAAAATTGTCCCGAAAACAAGAGAAGCTCCCCACAAAAACATGAGGAAAAGCGGGCAAAGGCTTTTTCGGCGGGAGAAAGATTGTACGAAATTTTCCATAATTCCAGGCCTCCGGAGATTCTCGCTCAAAAAGGGCAACGGAATAGACACGAGAGAAATGATACACCATGAAAAAAGGGGTGACAAAAGAAAGGCGGAAACTTTCGGAAAAAAGTTCCGCAGAAGAGCCTTTCTCCGTCTTCCAAAACGCCGCAAGCCTCTCCTCGAAAAGGGAGAGGCTTGCGGCTTGTATGGGGTGGTGTTGTAACGGAATTGTTTCGGTATTTTTATTGCTCTTCGGGCATATCTCCGTTTCGGAGCACCGCTCCTTCGGTACCGGAGGTAACGAAGTGCCGGTAGCGGCTGAGGAAGGGGCTCTCCATGGGTTGAGGCCGAGGCTTGTAGGCCTTGCGCCGTTTTTCCAGCTCCTCCTCGGAGACCTCCAGAACGAGGCTTCGGGCGGGGATATCGATGGAGATGGTATCTCCCTCTTCCACCAGGCCGATGGGACCCCCCAGAGCCGCTTCGGGAGAGACGTGCCCGATGGAAGCTCCCCGGGTAGCCCCGGAGAAACGGCCATCCGTGAGAAGGGCCACCGAACGATCCAGCCCCATGCCGGCAATGCTCGAAGTGGGCCCCAGCATCTCCCGCATACCCGGGCCTCCCCGGGGGCCTTCGTTGCGGATTACCACCACGTCTCCGGACTTGATCTTTCCCTCCGCGATGGCGGCGCTGGCTTCTTCCTCGCACTCGAAAACCCGGGCGGGGCCGGAGTGCCGCATCATTTCGGGAAGCACCGCGCTCTGTTTCACCACGGAGCCGAGAGGCGCCAGATTTCCCTTGAGAATCGCCATCCCTCCCTCGGCATGATAGGGGTTATCCAGAGGGCGGATAACCTCGGGGTTCCGGATTTTCGCGCTTTCGTAGTTTTCCTTCACCGTTTTGCCGTTCACCGTGGGAAGATCTCCGGAAATCAATCCCTTGGAAGCCAGGCGCTGCATGACTCCCTGGATTCCTCCCGCCTCGTGAAGATCCTGGATATGATAGATTCCCGAGGGACTCATGCTGCAAAGATGCGGCGTCTTCCGGCTGATCTCATCCATCAGATCGAGAGAAAGCTCCAGCCCCGCCGCGGAGGCGATGGCCGGGAGATGCAATGCGGTATTGGTGGAGCCTCCCAGGGCCATATCCACCGCCACGGCATTTTCAAAAGCCTGGAACGTAAGGATATCCCGGGGACGGATATTCTTTTCCACCAGCACCATCACCGCCCGTCCCGCATCCTTGGCGAGGCGATCCCGGGCGGCGTATACCGCGGGGATGGTACCGTTTCCGGGAAGCGCCATGCCCAAAGCTTCCATCATGCAGTTCATGGTATTGGCGGTGAACATGCCCGAACAGGAACCGCAGGTGGGGCAGGCTCTCTCTTCGAGTTCCCAGAGCTCTTCCTCGGTCATGGTTCCCGCTCCCTGACGTCCCACGCCCTCGAAAACGCTGCTGAGATCCGTGTCGTTTTCCCCGGGGCCTCCAAGACCCGCAAGCATGGCTCCTCCGCTCAGAACGAGAGAGGGAAGATTGAGCTCCGCCGCGGACATGGCCATGCCGGGAATGATCTTGTCGCAGTTGGTCACATAGAGAAGCCCGTCCAAAGCGTGCGCCCGGGCCATAACTTCCACGGAATCCTTGATGAGCTCCCGGCTGGGAAGGGAAAATTTCATGCCCTCGTGGTTCATGGCGATACCGTCGCAAACCCCGATGACGGGAAATTCCAAAGGAAGCCCTCCGGCGGCGTAAATTCCCGCCTTGGCGGCCTCGGTAATCCGCTTGAGATGCACGTGTCCCGGAATGATGGAGTTGAAGGCGTTCACCACTCCGATCCAGGGGCGTTCGATTTCCCAGTCCGTATAACCGCAAGCCTTAAGAAGGGAGCGGTGAGGCGCCCGGGAAACTCCTTTTTTCGCTCGATCGCTGATCATACCTATCGCATCCTTTCACGGCCCTTTCCCGGAGGAAAAGGCCTCATGCCGTGTAGAGGCAAAATATTAGAAAATTCCCGGCAAAAACATCACCAGAGAAGGAACATATGCCGCAAGAAGAAGCACGCCGATAAGAACGAGCACCATGGGAACAATGGGCCTGCTGATCTCCTCTACCGAAAGCCCCGTAATGGCGCTGGCCACGTAGATGTCGATGGCCACGGGAGGCGTAGCCATACCGATGGCCAATCCCACCGCCATGAGCACTCCGAAGTGAATCGGATCTCCTCCGAGCTGCAGCACCGTGGGAAGAAAGATGGGGGTGAGGATGATCAAAGCCGAAGCGGTCTCCATCACCATTCCCGCCAGAAGGATGATTACCAGAATCATGAAGTAGATAAGGGCATTGTTCCCTCCGGCAAGGCCGATAAGAGCCTGGGCCACCGCCTCGGGGACCTGATAGAAGGCCAGTCCCCAGCCGAAGATCTTGGAGGTGGCGATGATGAACATGATGATGGAGGAGGTGATTCCCGCTCCCACCACGAGCTGGTAGAACTTCTTCCAGGTCATGCTGCGATAGACGAGAAAAGCCACCAAGAAGGAGTAATCCACCGCGATGGCCGCCGCCTCGGAGGGGGTGAACCAGCCGGAAAAAATCCCCCCCAGAATGAGTACCGGCGTCATAAGCCCCCAAAGAGCGTTTTTGAAACGCCCCCACTTTTCCCGGGAGGGGACGAGAGCCGCCGCGGGATAGTTGCGCTTTCGGGCCACGTGGAGAGCCAGAAGAATGAGCCCCAACCCCATGAGAGCTCCGGGGATAAAACCTCCCAGAAAGAGCTTCGCCACGGATTCTCCCGCGATCACCGCATAGAGCACCATGGGAACGCTGGGAGGAATCACCACTCCGATGGTTCCGGAGGAGGCGATGAGGGCGGCGGAAAAATCCATATCGTATCCCCGCTCCTTGAGATCCGGCAACAGGGCGGATCCTACTGCGGCAGTGGTGGCCGCTCCGGATCCGGAAATGGCGGCGATAAACATGGAAGCCACGATGGAAACGATGGAAAGGCCTCCCCGGATACGCCCCAGGGTAGCCTCGGCAAAGGAGACGATCCGTTCGGAAATGCCTCCCTTGGCGAGAATATCCCCGGCAAGGATGAAAAAGGGCACCGCCACCAGGGCGAAGGAGTTGTTCCCCATGAACATCATCTGGGGCAGCATGGCCAGAGGAAGCCCGTTCAGGACAAGAATGACCAGGGCCGCCACGCCGATGGCAAGGCCGATGGGCATGCCCGCCAGCATAAGAAGTCCGAAGGTGCCGCCTAAAATCCAGCCCATGTCAGGCTCCTTTCCCGGGGCGCGGGAACCCCGCCAGCAAATGCAGGAGAATAATGCATCCCATAAGGGGATACATGGCATAGATCCACATCATGGAAATTCCCATACCCGGCGTAGTCTGGCTGGCTTCGGTAATCATGAGCACGCCGCCGTACCAGGCGAGAACAGCGAAAAAAAGGATTCCCAGAAGATGAGTTCCCAGCCCCACCAGAAAGGCCGCCCCCGAAGGAAGCCGTTCCCGAAGGGCGGTGATAGCGATGTGACTTCCCCGCTTGAACCCTACCGAAGCCCCCACGAGAGAGGCAAACACCAGGAGGAATCGGGTAACTTCCTCGGACCAGATGAGGGCGGTAAAGAAAAAGCGACAGATGATCTGGAGAGTGGTGATTCCCACCATGGCGAGCATAAGCACGAAGAGCAGCATTTCGCAAAAGGAATTCACCCGGTCGGAGAGACGGGAAAGGGGCGATCCCGAAGGATCGCCCTGGAGTTTACGCGGAGTTTCGTTTTTCTGCATAGTCAAGGATTGCCCCGCTTCCCCGAAAGCTATTCGGTATCCATAATGGCCTGGATACGCTCTTTGCCGAACTTTTCTCCGTACTTGTCGTAAATGGGCTGCACCGCCTTCTGGAAGGCTGCGACATCCGGCGTCTCCACCACTTCCATGCCCTGATCCTTGAGGAACTGGAGCCATTCCGCAGCTTTTTCGTTATCGTAGTTCCGGTTTGCCCAGGCCGCCTCGAGAGCTGCCTTCTTCACGATTTCCTGCTGCTCCGGAGAGAGGCGGTTCCAGGTGATCTTGCTCATCATGATGACGTTGGGAGCATAAGCGTGCCGGGTAAGGGTAAGATATTTCTGGCTCTCGAAGAGTTTGAAGGAGACGATGACGTTCAGGGGATTTTCCTGTCCGTCGATGGTTCCCTGCTGAAGAGCCGTGAGAGCCTCGGTCCATGCCATGGGCACCGCGTTGGCTCCGAGGGTCTTGAAGGTCTCCACGTAAACCGGGTTCTGCATGAGCCGGATCTTGAGCCCCTTCATATCCTCGGGACCGGACACCGCATGCTTGCTGTTGGTAAGGTTCCGGAATCCCCGCTCTCCGTAAGCCAGGCCGATCCACCCCTGAGCCTCCATATTCCGGAGCATTTCCTTTCCGATGGGACCGTCCAGCACCGTATAGGCCTGTTCGGGACTCCGGAAGAGGAAGGGAAGATCGAAGATACCGAACTCCGGCAAAAAGTTGATGATGGGGCCGCTGGTAATGATTCCCGCATCCACCGCGCCCATCTTCATGTTTTCCAAAAGGGCCCGCTCGTCCCCAAGTTTGGCGTTGGGGAAGATGGTCACCGTAATTTCTCCGCCGGTTTCCTTTTCCACCACTTCCTTGAATTTCAACGCGCAGACGTGAAAGGCATCCTGCTCGTTCACCACGTGAGCCACCTTGATATTCATTCCCGCAAAAGCTCCGGAAACTCCCACAAGAACCACCAGCAACGCCGCAAAAACCACCCGCATCCTCTTCTGCATGATTTTTCCTCCTCGCTCCTCTGAAAAAATTATGGACCTACCGTGGTACTACCATTTTGAGAGGTATTATAGTATGCTTGGTAGAGAAAGACAAGGCGATTTTCAAAAAAATCTTCATCGCGGCAGAGAAAAAACGCGGAAAGGGGATAAAGAGATCCGCATGGCAAAAAAACGGGATCAACTTATTCAGGATATTACGGAAAAAATCCGGCAGGGCTCCCTGGGAGAGGAAGGCAAACTCCCCTCGGAACGGGAACTGGCGCTACAGCTCGGCACAAGCCGCAACCTTTTGCGGGAAGCCCTGGTGGCTCTGGAATATATGGGAGTTCTCGAAACCCGGGGACGGGAGGGCATTTACCTTCAGGAGGAGGAAATTCCGGAGTTCGAATCCCACCTCGACACGGTTCGCCTCTGGCCGGAACACATGCTTCGGGATCTTCTGGAGATGCGCAGCTTCCTGGAAGTTCCCGCGGCGGGACTGGCGGCGGAACGGAGAACCTCCGAGGATCTTCAGAAAATGTACCGATGCCTGGAAAATCTCGAACGCATCGAGAAGGAGGGGGAACGGGAACCCGGAGAAGGAGCCTCCTGGGATTCCCTGCTCCACATGGTTATCGTGGAGGCTGCGGATAATCGGCTTCTCTCCCGGGTGTACGAGGACTTTTCCGCAGTCATGACCAAATATATCGGCCAGAGCCGGGCTCTGGCCTTTTCCCAGGGGAAATGGCCTTCCAAGATCCTAGGCCAGCACGAGGAGCTGGTACGGGCAGTGGAAGAAAAGGACTCCGAAAAAGCCAGATCCATCGTCCAAAATCACATCGCCCTCGCCCGGAAACGTTTTGGAGAGTAGCAGAAATTTTTCAGAAAAATCTTTGCCCTCCTCCAAGATTATGGTATACGTAAAAGCAGATCCCGGCACTTTCCGGTAGAGGAGAAAGAGATGTTTGCGTAAAACCCTGCCGGAGGTGCCCGGGAAAACTATAACAGGAAGGGAATGAGAGCATGAAGCATCGAAAAAAACAGAGAATTTTCCGAGGCCCGGTTATCGCTTTTATCACGATTTTTTATATTTTCCTCGGGGGAATGCTCCCCGGATTCGAAGGGGCATCTGCGGCTCCCGTCACGGAAACGCAGGCCCTTCAAGCCGCAATCTCCTGGCTCGAACGCCATCCCGCTCCCCTGGAAGAAAACCTGGGGCAAAACGTGAAAGACCTCATTTCCTACAGCGATGCCCGGGGGAACCCACTTTACTACGTGGCTTTTCTCGCTCCCCGGGGATTCCTGATTTTGGGAGGAGACGACCTGCTGGAACCCGTGATCGCCCTGGTTCCCGAAGGCACCGCCTACGATCCCTCGGAGAAGAACCCCCTGGGAGCTCTCGTCACCCGGGATCTCACGCTCCGGGCTCATGAAGCGCGTACCGCTCCCAAGGTCTCCCGAATCCTGGAGCAAAGGCATCTTTCCAACATCTCCAAATGGAAGACGCTTCTCGAGGAAGATCTTCCCTCGAAAAACCGCCTTCCCTCCCTTGCGGACCTCCGGGTAGCTCCCCTTCTCCAATCCACCTGGAGCCAGGGGAACGTAAACGAAGAGCCTTGCTACAACTACTACACTCCCCATGGATACCCCTGCGGCTGCGTGGCCACCGCCATGGCGCAGATCATTCGTTTTCACGAACATCCTTCGGAGGGCGTAGGAAGAAAGAGCTTCACGATTTTCATCGATGAAATTTCCGAAGACCGCACCCTCCGGGGAGGAAACGGCCTCGGAGGCCCCTACGATTGGAACGCCATGGTTCTTCAACCGGACGCATCCATCACCGAGGCACAGCGACAGGCCATAGGAGCCCTTACCTACGATGCAGGGCTCTCAGTATTTATGCACTACACCGACGAAGGCTCCGGAACGGACACCCTCATGGCGGGGGATGCTCTTACGGAGGTTTTCGGTTATTCCAACGCCATCAAGAGCTACAACGGCGGCGAAAATCTTTCCGAAGACTTCCGGAATGCCGCGGTACTCCCCAATCTGGATGCGGGATATCCCGTTCTTTTCGGCATTACGGGCTCCGAAGGAGGCCACGCCATCGTGGGGGACGGCTACGGCTATCAGGGAGAAACCCTCTATCATCACCTGAACTTGGGATGGGCAGGGAACTCCAACGCCTGGTACAACCTTCCCGACATCGACGTGGAACGGGGGAATCTGGAAACGGAAGAGCCCATGTTCACGTCGGTCTACAAAGTGGTATACAACATCTTTGCCGAGGGAACCGGAGAAATTCTGAGCGGCCGGATTCTCGACCAGGAGGGCAATCCTCTCGAAAACGTAACGGTAACCCTCTCGGGCCCCTCCCTTCCGGAACCCCGTACCACCCAAACCAACTCCCGGGGAATGTACGCTTTTGCCGCAATTCCCTCGGGAAGCACCTACACTCTCCGGGCCTCCGCGGAGGGATACATCTTCTCTCCCTCCTTCCGGACCGAAAGAACGGGGATTTCGGAAAATTGGGGCCCCTCGGGAAACCTCCGGGAAATCGATTTTGCGGGAACCCCCGGATACCCCTCCAGCGGAGGCGGAGGATGTTCTCTGGGATTTCTTCCGGGAGCTCTGATACTTCTGCTCCCTCTCGTATTTTTCCGAAAATAGCGTCTTTCGAATAGCTGCGCAAAAAAGAAGGAGGGGGGAGTGAACTCCCCCCTCCTTCTTGTGGTCATATTCTTTCGGAGATCAGGCGTCTCCTTTTTTGAGCTGCAGCGTTTTCCCCTCTTCGGTTCCCTTCCGAGGCATCTTCACCGTGATAACTCCGTGCTTGATCTCCGCTTCCGCTCCCTCGGGATCCACCTCCCGGGGCAGGGACACGCTGTAGTTCAGCACCCGGCGCTGCTTCTTGCAATGCCACGTCTTTCCTTCGTCGCAGGATTCATCCTGCTCCTCCTTGGAAACCAGGGTCACCCGATCCGGGAAAACCCGGATATCCACTTTGTCGGGATCCACCCCGGGGGCATCCATGGAAATCACCAGCTTCCCCTCCTCCTCGTACATATCCAGAGGAAATTCCCGGTTCACCGAAGAAAACACGTCGGACATGCCTTTGAAGAAATCTTCCACCTCGGGAAACATCAGGGACGAAGGTCTGCGATACCGTACCAATCCTCTCATAACTGCTCCCTCCTTCTACACCATGTATTTTTAAAGATTATCGGTATTGCTTCGTTGTGATGTCAGTATAGGTCAATAGGTCAGTATAGATCAATATCAATAAAGGTCGAAAAAGCCCGGCAAAACCCTCTTATGAATCTATTTTTCTTTCTTTCTCCTTTTTTCGTCTTTTTCCCTTCCTTTTCGGGGTTCTTCATTTTTTCACGCTAGGCTATACTCATAGACAATCCACAAAGGTTCCACGAAAGGATGGGATATGATGAAACGCACTTTTCTTTTATGTGTATGCGCTCTTTTTCTCTCTTTCGCCTCTTCCGGATTTGCAGCGGAACAGACCACCCTTCTGACGGCCTTGGAAATTCCGAAGGCCGAGCTTGGCTGCTTCGTTCCGGCAAAGGCGGAACAAGCCTTCGCCCGACAAGCCAAAGGCGTGCTTTCGGCTGCGGAAATCCCCCTGGAGGAGGTCATTCCTCTTCCCTATGTGGGACTTGCCATTTTGCGCACCTCCGCTTCCCCCGAAGAAGCCCTGGAGGCCCTTCGCGGAACTCCGGGAGTCACCCATGCGGACCTTCCCGGTAAAAACCGGCTTTTCGCCACTCCCCGACCCAGAGGCTACATTCCCACGGAACCCCGCTACAACGAACAGTGGTATCTTCCCTCCATCGGCTGCCCCACCGCCTGGGACACCACAAAAGGAAACTCCTCCATGGTGGCGGCTGTGCTCGATACGGGAGTGGACTACACCCATAGAGATCTGGCCGCCAGCATGTGGAACAACCCCGGAGAGATCCGGAACAACGGCATCGACGATGACGGCAACGGCATCGTGGACGACTATTTCGGCATCGCCGCCTTCGCCAACGGAGCCAATCTTACGGGGGATCCCGCGGAGGTCCTTCCCGACGGAGGACACGGTACCCACGTGGCGGGAAGCATCGCCGCCCCCATCAACAACGTGGGCATTCTCGGAGTGGCCCCGAACATCAAGATTATGGGGCTTCGGGTTTTCACCCGGGATCCCGCAGGCGGATCTTCCAGCGCCTGGGATACGGATATCGCCCGGGGAATCGACTACATTCTCTCCATGAAAAACCGGGGAGTGGATATCCGGGCGCTGAACCTCTCCCTGGGGACCTGCCCCGGAGCTATGCCCTCCGAAACCATGCAGCAGGCTTACCGCACCATATCCAATGCGGGAATTCTTATCTTCTTCGCCGCAGGAAACGATAGCAACAACAACGACGTGAATCGGGTCTATCCCGCCAATTACAACATTCCCCTGAAGATAACCGTGGGAGCCACGGACACCGACGGCACCTCCCGGGCAGATTGGGGAGGCACCAGCAATTGCGGCTATCCCAGCGGCTCCAACTACGGAGCCACCACGGTGGACATCTTCGCTCCGGGAACCTCCATCCTCTCCACGGTTCCTACCTTCGTAGATCCCAGGGGATACGATTCCTGGAACGGCACCTCCATGGCCACCCCGGTAGCTCTCGGAGCGACTCTTCTCGCCTGGAGCGCCAATCCCGGGCTTTCGGGAGCCCAGGCACGAAACATTTTGCTGAACAACGGCACGCCTTCCGCAGCCCTGGCAGGACTCTGCGTAACCGGTAGCGTGGTAAACGCCGCGGATGCGGTACATGCCGCCACGGCACAACCTACTCCCACGACGACTCCCGTCCCTACTCCCACGGCCACTCCGGGTCCCTCTTCCGGAGGCGGTGGCGGCGGCTGTTCCCTGGGCTTCCAGACTCTGGGAGGATTTTTACTCCTGCTTCCCCTGATTCTCCTGGGAAAAACGTTCCGGTAGACTCGGGAATTGTCGTATAATTTCAGGAGAGGACGCTTCACGAAAAGGGAGGTTGTAAAGTATGCTTCGATATACGGAAATTCTTTTGCTCACTGCGGTTTTTCTCTTTGGAGGTTCGGTCTTTGCCCATGGAGAGACGCTCCCCGCCTCGGATTTTCAGCTTCTCGAGGAGGGATTTTACGCGGTGCGGAAAGAGGCGGGCATGGTGGTGGCGGAAGGAGCGGATGCCTTCCAGAGACTTTACGAGGAAGACATCTCTCCCTCAAAACGGCCTCCGGTCATGGTGGATTTCAATCGCTACGTGGTGGTGGCCCTTTTTGCGGGAAGCCATTCTTCCGGAGGCTACCGGCTTGAAATTCTTTCGGCGCGCTACGAAAACAAGGAACTCGACCTGCGCTATCATCTCCATACTCCCAAACCGGGAGGCATGGTAAGCCAGGCTCTTACGAGCCCCTATGCGGTGATCCTTCTGGGAAAAAACTGAGCCCGAAAAATCGTTCTTCTTTGAAAAAATGGGGGATCCCGATTGAATCGGGATCCCCCATGATCTTGATAGGCTCTCTTCAGGAATGATTCTCGAGATTATCCTCGGACGATTCCTTCCGTAGGATCTATGTCATCTTCAAGGAAGACTCCCTCGGAAGCATCTTCCGTTTCTTCCGGAGCCCGGAGAATTTCCGGAGTTTTATCCTTCTCGGAAACCTCCCGTTTGAAATGCACGTCCATCTGGGGGAAGGGAATCTCCACATTATGTTCCCGGAAAAGTTCCACCACTTTATAGCGCAGCTCGCTTCCCACGGTAAGCCCCGAGGCGAAACGCATATCCACCCAGAAGTACATATCGAAGTTCAGGGAGCTATCCGCAAATTCCTTGAAAATGACGAAAGGGAAGGGGTTGGTAAGTACACTTCCATGCTCCCGGGCAGCCTGTAAAAGAAGGTTTTCCACCTTTTTCGGATCCGAGCTGTAGGAAACTCCTACGGAAAGCTTGTTTCGCAGTTTTCTATCCGCATAGGTCCAGTTGGTGATTTTGTTCTCCAGGAGATAGCTGTTGGGAAGAAGGATATCTATACCGTCGAAGTTCTGAATCCGGGTATGCCGAGTACCGATCTCCTTCACCAACGCCACGGTACCGTCATCGAGCTCCACGATATCTCCCACCTTGATGGGTTTCTGGATAATCAGGAAGAAACCGCTGATGAAGTTGCTGAAGAGATGTTGGGCTCCGAAACCGACCGCAATAGCGAGAGCACCACCGAGAAAGGCAAAGGCCGTGAGGGGAATATTGACGATCTTCAGCACCCACAAAATTGTGAGGAAAAAGAAGATGTAGAAAAAGACCCTCTGAATCAGGCTTGCCGCTTCGGCGGTCATGTTGAAGCGCTTCTGAAAACGCCGGCTGATCCATGCGCTGAGAAGGCGAATAAGTATAAATCCCCCCACCAGGAGCCCCAGGGCGATAATGAGCTCTCCCACCACGATTTGGTTATCCTCGATCACCCAGACTTCCATGTTCCAGATATCCTGAAAGGTCTTTTTGCCAATCGCCGTAACATGTTCCGTAATTTCAAAGGAACCAATGGCCTCCCCCAGCTCCCGGTTGAGGCGCTGGGCAAGAAGGGAGATTTGGCTTACGGAAGATGCGAAAAGGAGGGTCTCCCGGGCAAGCTCCTGCAAGGCCTCAAGCTCTCCCTGGAGTTGGCCGTCTTCAAGCTCCGCATAGGGCCGGGAGGTATCATCGAGTTTTTTCTGTACCGCCCCGATGCGGGACTGGATGGCCAGCTGCCGACTCTGGCTCCGCTTGGAAAGCCGGGCAAGATCCTCCACATAAATCTCCGCCCGTTTCTTGATTTCCTTCATATTTTCCAGGGTTCCCGGAGAATCTCCGATAAGACTGTAGCGATACTGCCACATCTCCTTACTGAGTTCCAGGTATTGCTGAAGCAGCTCTTTCTGCTCCATCTGGTTCTGGTAGTAATCCTTCCAGGCTTGAAGCTCCGCCACTTCCGAAGCCGCCACCACGCGTTTTTCTTCTTCCTCCGCAGCGTTCAATCTGCCTTCGGCCCTGGAAAGAGCAAGAGAGACCTTTTCCCTTTCCGCCGCAATTTTCTGAAGTTGCTGTTCCAACTGAGCTATTTGATCGTCAAGGCCCTTCATGCGGGCCTGAACGTTCTCTTCAGTATATCCGAGATTTTCCTTTATCTTCGCCAAAAGATCCGTTACTACGGTTTTTTTCAGCTGCAGGAACTCCTCTTCAGCCTTGTAGGTCTCTTCCTGCAGGAGCTCGTATTGCTCGCTCAGCAGAAGCTGTTCCTCCCAGAGGAGCACCCGTTCATACTCCAGGCGAAGCTCCCGGGGAACCGTTTCTTCCTTCGAATCGTACTCACTCACCTCTTCTTTAAGGCTCCGCGCTCTTTCCTGTACTCCCTTGAGGCGTTCCCGCACCATGACAAGCTCCTTCTGCCCCGCCAGGCGAGAGGCTTTGAGAGAGAGAAGCTGTTCGTTGAGAACTTCCAGATCGTCCAGGAATTTGTCGTATACGGAAAGAGAGTAGGGAGGTTCCCCTTCCAGCACGTAAAGGGAGGAAGCGGTGCTCCGGGCATTCCCAAGCTGCTCCTGAAGCGTTTCGTACTTCTCTTTGAGAGTGCCATGACGCTGAATCATGGAACGGAGAGAACGAAGGCTCTGGGCCTTCTGATTGAGAAGCTCTCTCTCCTGTTCGTTCAGGGCACTCTCCATCTCCCGCGTGGTCACCGTCAGTTCCTGTTCGATCTGAGCAAGACGATCCTGAGAAACCGGAGCTTCCGGCTCCGCAGAAAGAACCTGGGTCTCCAGGGGGAGAACATCCTCCGAGACGGCTGCGAAAAGAGGAATCTCCGCTCCCAGCAGGAGGCAAAGAGCGAGCAGGCCCCCCGCGAAACGCAGCATCACGGGAGAGCCGTTTCCCACCTCGTTTTCAGATATGCTTTTCTTCTTCATGTTTATACACTCCTTTCCTCTTTCATTTCCCGCTCCTTGAAAATTCTTCCGGGAACGAGAAAAATCGGACTCTCTACAAGTATACCCCATGAAAAAAAGAAAGAAACCCGAAAAAAGAATCCCTTCAAAATTATGCTTACAAGCGATTGTATACTTGTTATTGCGCCAAAACAACGGCTCATATGCACTAAAAAAGAGAAAGTTCTTGCAAAAAAATATTTTCTGTGGTATATATTCGCATCATGTTTTTCAAAGGAGATGGAGATCATGCTTCGGAAACGCCCATCGGAACTTTTCAATCAGAACGTGTTCCACCGCAAGGCCATGGGGGAGAGGCTTCCCAAGGATGTGTATGCCAAGCTTCTCGCCGCCACCGAGGGAAAGGAAAAGCTGGATCACCAGGAGGCAAGCATCATCGCCATGGCCATGAAGGAATGGGCCATCTCCCGAGGAGCCAC
This sequence comes from Synergistaceae bacterium, assembly GCA_036769705.1. Classification (GTDB taxonomy): domain Bacteria; phylum Synergistota; class Synergistia; order Synergistales; family Aminiphilaceae; genus DAIPKP01. The sequence goes on along the minus strand of DAIPKP010000015.1, from coordinate 4,112 downwards.
GCATTACACCCACTGGTTCCACCCCCGCACGGAACTCACCGCGGAAAAACACATGTCCTTTCTCAACCTGGACAGGGAAGGAATCCCCCTGGAATCCTTTTCAGGAAAGGAGCTTATTCTCAGCGAACCCGATGCCTCCTCCCTTCCCTCGGGAGGAATGCGCTCCACCTTCGAAGCCCGGGGATATACCGCATGGGATCCCACAAGCCCCGCTTTTCTCATAGAGACGGAACGGGGAGGCACTCTCTGCATTCCTTCGGTCTTTTTCTCCTACGACGGCACTCCCCTGGACATGAAAACCCCTCTTCTCAAGGCCATCAGCGGCCTGGAAAACCGGGCTCTCCGGCTTGTACGTCTCTTCGGAAACCGGGGAATCAAATGGATATGCCCCACCGTGGGACCGGAACAAGAATTTTTCCTCGTTCGGGAAGATCTCGCCCAGCAACGGCCGGACATTCTGCTCTGCGGCCGTACCCTCTTGGGAACCCTGCCTCCCAAGGCTCAGCAAATGGAAGATCATTATTTCGGAGCCATCAATCCCTCGGTGCTTTCTTTCATGGAGGAGGTGGAGGAGGCGATGTCCCGGCTCGGACTTCCCCTCCGGACCCGGCATAACGAAGTGGCTCCGGGACAGTTCGAGTTCGCTCCCCAATTCTCCGAAGCCAATCTCGCCACGGACCAGAACCAGCTTCTCATGGAAGTGATGCGTAAGATAGCCCGAAAACACGGTTTCCGACTTCTGCTGCACGAAAAACCCTTTGCGGGACTGAACGGCAACGGCAAGCACGTCAATTTTTCCCTCCAGGACAGCGAGGGGCGGAATCTCCTGAAACCTTTGGGAAACAACCCTAAAAAAAGCTTGCAGTTTCTCGTTTTTCTCGGAGGGATGCTTCTGGGAATATCCAAATTCGGAGGACTGCTCCGGGCAAGCATCGCCAATCCCGGCAACATGCACCGCCTGGGAGGCAATGAAGCGCCTCCGGCGGTGATGAGCGTCTATCTCGGAGAGCTTCTCACCAGGATCCTCGAGGATATCGAGGAGGGGCTGCCGGAACAGTTTTCCACCAAATGCGAGGTGGACCTGGGATTGAACCGGCTTCCCTGTATTTTGGCGGAAAACACGGACCGCAACCGCACCGCTCCCATCGCCTTCACGGGGGACAAGTTCGAATTCCGGGCTCCCGGAGCCTCCCAGTCCATCGCAGGCCCTCTCACGGCGATTTTCGCGGCCTGGTCCTGGGGAATCGACGAGATGACCCGTATCATGGAGGAAGAGATGCAAACCGCGGATCTCCAGGAAGCGGCGCTCAAGGCCATCCGGCATGCCACTCTGGAGAGCAAAAAGGTCCGTTTCGAAGGAAATTGCTACAGTAAAGAATGGATGGAAGAGGCCATCCGGCGGGGGCTCCCCATAGCCGAGTCCACTCCGGAAGGGCTGAAACTCTATCTGGACCCGGAAAACCGGGCTCTTCTGCGAGATTTGAACGTTATGACCGAACGGGAAGTTTTCGCGTACCACGATATTCGTCTCGAACAGTACGTGAACACCACGGACATAGAAATAGGAGTTCTGGTAAACATGATACGGGAAGGAGTTCTTCCGGCTCTCTCCCGACAGATTTCCCTGGAGGGGGAGAGCCTTTCCCATCTCCCGGAAAGCTTTCGGGAAGGCCCCTGGGGAGAGATGCTTCTGGAGTTCGGGAAGTTGAAGAACAAGCTCCTGGAAACCATTCTCCTTTTGGAATCTCTGCAGCAGAGCCTGGAAAATCTCTCTCTGGAAGAACAGGCAAACCGTCTTACCCATGAGGCCCTGCCTCTCATGGAAAAAACCCGCCAGCTTTCGGAGCGGGCGGAAGCTCTTATGGCAGGAGATTTCTGGCCCTATCCGCGCTACCGCAATATGGTCACTTTCCCGTAAAAATTTTCACGATCCCCATCCTTCATCCATCCGAGAGCCCCGGTGAGAATGCCGGGGCTCTCGGATATAGCCTTGTTCTCTTGGACGGAAGATCAGTATTCTATTTTCTCCGAGCGTTTCCAGTAATTGAAGGCATCCAGAGAATAAGAGCTCTCTCCCTGGAGGATTTTCCGAAAAGCTCCGCGCTCTCCGTAGGCAAGGGCCATCTCCTCGTATATGGCAGCGTCGCTGAACTCCACGCCCTCCGCAGCGGCATCGAACCGGGTGGCTCCGAAAACCAGAACCGGAATCCGGGCCCAGCAGATGGCAGCGTAGCACATGGGACAAGGCTCCGCACTGGAATAGAGCTCGCAGTGTGAAAAGGCACCTTCCTGGGAAAGCGACGCTTCCTTCCGGGATATGCGGGCAAGGTGAAATACCCCCAAATCGCTGCAGGCCCGGCGGATAACGGAAATTTCCGCATGCGCCGTGGGGTCTTTCCACTCCGTCACGTGGTTATGATTCTTCCAGTAACGCAACACCTTTCCCGTTTCATCGTCGATCTGCAGGAGCACCGCCCCGAAAGGACCTCCTCCGGTTTGGGCGGAACGAAGCGCCTCCTTGCAAGCCATATCCAGCCACCGGTTGGTTCCCCCCAGAATGCCCCGGTATATTTCGGGAGGCCTGATGTTTTCCCGCTGCACCGGGAAACATGCCCGGGAAGATTCCAGAGTGCACTCCGGCTCATAGCCGCTCCAAGGCTTCTCGTTCCCCCTTGAAGAACCGTCCTCTTTCCGGGGAGGAGGTCCTTCGTAGGGTTCGTTTACCTCCACCGGAGCGTAAAAAGATTCTTCCCGAGACAAAACCCTCTCCTTTTCTTCGGGGACGCCGACGTCATGGCCTTCCTTTTCTGTTCGCTCAAATCTTTTTTTCTGCAACCCTCTTCCCTCCTCGATTTCAGCTTTTCAAAGAGCCCCACATAGAAGTACCGCAGATAGTTACGCATAAAATCTTCCTGAAAAAAGCGAAATGCCTCAATAATAGCTCTGCAAAAACTTCTTGGCCTCTCCATGTCCCTGATCCGCAGCTTTGCGCAGCCATTTTTCCGCTTCCAGGCGATTTTCCGTTACGTTTCTCCCGTAAAAATAAAAAAGTCCCAGGCTGTACTGAGCCTCGGGGCTCCCCCCTTCGGCACTCCGTCGGTACCATTCGAGAGATGACTCCCCATCCTTTTTCGGAACGCCTCGGCCTTCTTCATAAGCCCGGCCCAGATAATACTGGGCGGAGGGGGAATTCTTCGCGGCGGCAGCCCGGAAATACTCCACCCCTTTTTCGTCGTCCCGGGACACCCCCTGACCATCCCAGTAGAGCACGCCCAGATCGACCTGGGCCGGGGCATATCCCTCGGCGGCGCTTTTCTTCAAAAGCGATGCTCCCCGGGAGGGATCCTTGTCCACCCCCTTGCCATCGAGATAGCATCGGCCAAGCATATGAAGCGCCGGAGCATATCCCCGATCCGCTCCCCGGGCATACCATGCGGCGGCTTCCTTTTCACTCCAGGGAACGCCATGCCCGCGAGCACACATATCTCCGTATTCCTTCTGGGCCGGAGCATATCCCCTTTCCGCAGCCTGTTTCATCCAGGATGCGGCCACACTGTAGTTTACCGGAGTACCCAATCCCCGGTAGTACTTCTCCGCAAAATAATATTGTCCCCGAGGGCTTCCGCTCTCGGCAGCCCTTTTATACCATCGTTCCGCAAGTTCCTGATCTTGTTCCACTCCTTTTCCCGAAGCGTATCCCCGGGCAAGTTCGTACTTGGCCTCCACATGTCCCTGGATTGCCGCAAGACGGATGAATTCCATTCCCGAGACAGCGCTCTCCCGGGAAGAATCGTTCAGGAGAAGCATTCCCAAAGCATACCGGGCTTCCCGATGTCCCTGTTCTGCGGCGAGCCGGAACTCTTTTCGGGCTTCTTCATAATCTCTCTCCCGAAAAAGCTGTTCTCCCAAAAGAAAGTGCTCCTCCGGCGTAAGCCGGAGGGAGACGGGCTTCTCTCCTTCGGGAGAAAAACCCGGAAGGATTTCGGGGCCTGGAGTGATCGAAGGAGAGCCTGTTTGGAGAGCTTCGGAGGTATCCGCGGGCTCCGGGGTCGGCGTAGGCTCCGGGGTAGGCGTGGCCGTAGGTTCCGGAGTCGGCGTGGGCTCCGGGGTAG
>DAIPKP010000014.1:0-35308 GCA_036769705.1 Synergistaceae bacterium | reverse complement strand
CGTTTCTGCCCAGCTTATGGCCAAGGAGGGCAAATATGCTTTCGTGCGTATGCCCAGCACCGAATTGCGTCTGGTTCTTCTGGAGTGCATGGCCACCATCGGTCAGGTGGGGAACGAGGATCACGAGAACATCACGACGGGGAAAGCTGGAAAAACTCGCTGGCTCGGTCGGAGACCTCACGTACGCGGCATGGTTATGAATCCTGTGGACCACCCGCTTGGAGGCGGTGAAGGAAAATCCAAGGGAAACAAGCATCCCGTCTCTCCCTGGGGTACTCCTGCCAAGGGATTCCGCACGAGAAAGAAAAAGCAGTCTGACAAGTTTATTGTCCGGCGTCGCAGTGCGAAGTAAGGCGTGAGGAGGAATCGCACATGCCTAGATCGTTGAAAAAAGGCCCTTTTGTAGAGGAAAAACTTCTGAAGAGGGTCCAGGAAATGAACGAAAGCGGGAAGAAGCGGGTCATTAAAACGTGGTCCCGGCGTTCCACCGTTTTTCCCGAGATGGTAGGGCATACCATCGCCATCCATAACGGAAAAACGCACATTCCCATTTATGTTAGCGAAAACATGGTGGGGCATAAGTTGGGCGAATTCGCTCCCACTCGGCGTTTCGGAGGCCATGCGGGCCAGGAACGCAAGAGCCGCATCAAGTAGTGGAGGAGGACTGGAGACATGGAAGTACGTGAAGCTCGTGCTATAGCACGTCAGGTTCGGATCTCTCCCACCAAAGTGCGGCAGGTGATGAGGCTTATCACCGGAAAGCATGTGGGAGATGCAATGCTGGCCCTGAAATATTCACCGAAGAAGGCTGCCCGGATCGTGGAGAAAGTTCTGCAGAGTGCCGTGGCAAATGCGGATCATAATTACGGCATGGATGTGGAAAACCTTGTGGTTGCCAAGGCCTATGCCGACAAAGGACCGGTGATGAAGAGATTCCGCCCCGTCTCCATGGGAAGGGCGCATCCCTATCGTCACCAGACAAGCCACGTTACTGTCGTCGTGGCCGAGCGTTAAGGAGGGGTGGAATTTGGGTCAGAAAGTTCACCCGATAGGGTATCGTATCGGAGTCATTCGAGACTGGGAATCCCGCTGGTATGCAGAAGGCGATAAGTATGCCAAGAACCTTCATGAGGACATCAAGCTCCGCAAGTGGATCAAGGATCGCTGGGGCCATGCTGGAATCTCGAGCATATCCATAGAGCGTGTAGGTAATGTTATTTGTTTCACCGTTTTGGCCGCCCGGCCTGGTGTCGCAATCGGAAAGGGAGGGCAGGAAATTCAGGATGTTCGCGAGGAACTCCAGAAGATGTCCGGCTCCCGGGTGATGATCAACGTGCAGGAGATCAAGCACCCCGATATGGAAGCCCAGGTTGTAGCGGAGGGTATCGCTCAGGCTCTGGAGCGGCGTGTCAGCTTCCGGAGAGCCATGAAGCAGTCCATTTTCCGGGCCATGAAGGCGGGGGCCAAGGGAATCAAGGTCCAGTGCTCCGGAAGGCTTGGAGGAGCGGAAATTGCTCGTAGAGAGTGGTATCTTGAGGGACGGCTTCCTCTTTCGACGCTTCGTGCCAATATTGACTACGGTTTTGCGGAAGCCCGCACGATTTACGGTGTTATCGGAGTAAAAGTGTGGATCTGCAAAGAGGAAAGTTCCAGGAAAGGAAAGGAATCTGCCCAGGAGGCGGAGCCTTCCGGCAGGAAAAAGAGGAGGTAGAGTGACGCATGCTGAGTCCGAAGCGCGTCAAATACCGTAAACCCCATCGCCGCCCTCTTAAGGGTGTTACCAAGGGGGGAGGCTATGTGGCCTTCGGTGATTACGGTTTGCAGGCTCTCGAAGGCGCCTGGATTACCGCTCGTCAGATAGAAGCGGCTCGTGTGGCCATTTCTCGAAAAATGCGTAAGGGCGGCAAAATCTGGATTCGTATTTTCCCGGATGTGGCCTTTACGAGAAAGCCTCTGGAAACCCGTATGGGAAAAGGAAAGGGAAACCCCGAGTATTGGGTGGCCCCGGTGAAACGAGGCAGAATTATGTTTGAAGTGTCGGGAGTGCCTAGGAGCGTTGTGGAGGCTGCCTTCGTTACTGCAGCTCACAAGCTGCCTATCAAGGTACGCCTTGTAGCCCGAGAGGGTCTGGGTGGTGAATAACGATGAAAAGTCGCGAAATGCGTGACCTTACGATACAGGAGCTTCATGACAAGCATCGCCAGTATAAGGAAGAGCTTTTCAATCTCCGTTTTCAGCATGCCATCGGGCAGCTTGGAAATTCCGGAAGAATCAAGGAAGTAAAGCGAACCATCGCGAGAGTTCTTACGGTGATGCGGGAAAAAGAGCTCGCCGTTGAGCGCGGTTTAAGGAGGTAGAGGGCAATGGAAAACGCAACTGCCCGAAGGAAAGTACGTTACGGGGTTGTGGTGAGTACGAAAATGGACAAGACCATCGTGGTCAAGGTCGATCGGAAAGCGAAGCACCCTCTTTACGGAAAGCCTGTTATCAAGGCGAAAAAGTACATGGCTCACGACGAAAATTCCGAGTGTCGTACCGGGGATACCGTGCGCATCGAAGAATGCCGTCCCCTGAGTCGCAACAAGAGATGGACCCTTAAGAATATTATCGAACGGGCTCCCATTCTCGACGAGAGCAAAGGAGAGTAGCCATGATTCAGCTTCGCACCGTATTGAATGTGGCAGACAACTCCGGAGCTAAAAAGGTCATGTGTATTCAGGTTCTCGGAGGAACTCGCCGTAAGGTGGCTTCCGTGGGGGACATTATCGTGGCTTCCGTGAAAGAGGCTATTCCTAACAGCAACACCGAGAAGGGCAAGGTCGTCCGGTGTGTTGTGGTGCGCACGAAGAAGGAAATTCGCCGCAAGGACGGAAGTTATGTCCGATTTGACGATAACGCGGCGGTGATCATCGAGAGCAATGGCGAACCCCGGGGTACGCGTATCTTTGGTCCCGTAGCCCGCGAGCTCAGGGAAAAGCGCTATATGCGCATCGTCTCCCTGGCTCCCGAGGTCGTGTAGGGGGATTGCAGACATGGGAAAAATGAGACTTAAAAAAGGCGACAAGGTTCGGGTTATTTCGGGAAAAAATGCGGGAATGGAAGGAAAAATCCAGCGCCGCAATCCTGTACGGGATCTCATTGTGGTGGAAGGGGTTAACATGGTTACCAAGCATGTGCGTCCCACCCAGAAGAATCCCCAGGGGGGAATCATCAAACAGGAAGCCCCCATTTATGCCTCGAAGGTCATGCTTCTCTGCCCTTCTTGCGGAAAGGCCACCAGAGTGGGACGTGCCTATCTCGATGATGGCCGCAAGGTCCGCCTCTGCAAGAAGTGTGGCGAGGTAATCGATAAGATTTAGGAGGATCCCGAGCCATGATGCCGAGACTGAAGAAAAAATACAAAGAAGAGATTGTGGACCGTCTTCGCAAGGATTTTCAGTATAAAAACACCATGGAAATTCCGCGGATTGACAAGGTGGTTGTCAATATCGGTGTGGGAGATGCGAAGCAGGATATGAAGCTCATGAACGCTTCTATGGATGAGCTTGCCACTATTACGGGGCAGTTCCCCATGATGCGGCGGGCGAAGAAGTCCGTGGCGGGATTTAAACTCCGTGAGGGCATGCCCGTAGGCTGTTTCGTCACGCTTCGGGGAGCAAAAATGTGGGAGTTCCTGGATCGCCTAGTTTCTCTCGCTCTTCCTCGAATCAAGGACTTCCAGGGAATTTCGAAAAAGAGTTTTGACGGTCGAGGAAATTATAATTTAGGGCTCAGGGAACAGCTTATTTTCCCTGAAATTGATTACGATAAGGTTCTTCGGGTTCGCGGAATGAATATCAGCATCACCACTACCGCAAAGAGCGACGAAGAAGGCCTTGCCCTGTTGACGGAACTTGGCTTTCCCTTTGCCAAGTAGTATTTCTGGGGGTAGAGAATATGTCCCGACTAGCGTTGGAGAACAAAGCGAAAGCAGAGCCTAAATTCAAGGTAAGAAAATATAATCGTTGCCCTCTTTGCGGGCGTCCTCGGGGGTTCATGCGAAAATTCAACATGTGCCGGTGTTGCTTCCGAGACCTTGCGAGAAAAGGGCAGATCCCTGGCGTCGTCAAGTCGAGCTGGTAAATTGAAGACGGACGACGAAGGAGGCAGAAGGCATGTATGTAAATGATCCTATAGCGGATATGCTTACCCGGATTCGGAATGGCAATATGGTCTACCATGATATGGTGGACATGCCGCTGAGCAACATCAAGGCGGGCATTGCCAAAATACTCAAAGAAGAAGGATATATACGCAATTTCAAGGTGATTTCGGATCCCAAGAAACCCTATCAGATTTTGCGGCTCTTTCTTCACTACGGCGCGGAAAGAGAGCGGGTTATTCAGGGGCTTCGCCGGGTAAGCAAACCCGGGCGCAGGATTTATGTGGGCTCCAAGGATCTCCCCAAGGTAATGGGAGGATTGGGTATTGCGGTGGTTTCGACGCCGAGAGGCCTAATGACCGATTCCCATGCCCGTAAAGAGGGGCTGGGCGGCGAAGTCCTCTGTTATGTGTGGTAGGGGGAGCGGATTATGTCTCGTATAGGAAACAAGCTCATTACCCTTCCCAAGGGTGTGGATTTTCAACTTAAGGAAAACCAGGTGACCGTCAAGGGGCCCAAGGGAGAACTTTTTCTGGAGCTGCGTCCCGAGGTGAGTCTGGAAGTTTCCGAAGGCCAAGTAAAGGTGCTTCGGCGCGATGACTCCAAACCTTGCAGGGCTTTCCATGGAATGACCCGGGCTCTTTTGAACAACATGGTGGAAGGAGTCAGCAAAGGATTCGAGCGGATTCTGGAAATCGTGGGCGTAGGATACCGAGCACAGATGCAGGGGAACAAGCTTGTCCTGAATCTGGGCTACTCTCACCCCATCGAAGTGGAACCTCCTCAGGGCATCGAGTTTGCCACGGATGGTCCCACCAAGATCTTTGTGCGGGGCATTGACAAACAGGTGGTGGGACAGACTGCGGCGAACATTCGCGGTTTCCGTCCTCCCGAGCCTTACAAAGGCAAGGGCGTCCGCTATGCTGGAGAGTACATCATTCGTAAGGCCGGAAAGGCCGGAGCATAGGATTACGAGGTGAACTGCATTGATTAAAAAGCGCAGTCGAAATGAAATGAGAGTGCTTCGGCACGAGCGTGTACGCCGCAACCTTCGGGGAACGGCCCAAAAGCCTCGTCTCAGCGTTTTTCGGAGCCTGAAACATATTTCTGTGCAGGTGATCGACGATGATCGGGGATGCACCGTGGCTTCGGCTTCGACGGTGGAAAAAAGCATCAGGGAGCAGCTGGAAAAAACCGGTAATCTGGATGCGGCTGTTTTGATCGGCAAAACCGTTGCTGAACGGGTTCTTTCGAAGGGAATCAAGACGGTGGTTTTTGACCGGGGTGGTCATAAGTTCCACGGTCGGGTAAAAGCACTGGCGGATGCCGCTCGTGAAGCCGGACTGGAGTTCTAGGAGGAGGTACATTTATGGCCGCAAGGAACGAAGGTGCCAATCGCTCGGATATGATGGAACGTGTCGTTTCCATCAACCGTGTCAGTAAAGTTGTAAAGGGCGGAAAACGCTTCAAATTCAGCGTTCTCGTAGTCGTTGGAGACGGGGAAAGCCGCGTAGGCGTCGGTATGGGGAAGGCCAAGGAAATTTCCGAAGCCGTCCGGAAGGGTATCGATAAGGCCAAGCGGAACATGGTGGATCTCAAACAGGTGGGAAGCACCATCCCTCACCCCATCATCGGCCGTTTCGGCGCCGCCCGGGTTCTTCTGAAGCCCGCCGCTCCCGGTACGGGAGTTATCGCTGGAGGGGCTGTCCGGGCCATCATGGAACTTGGAGGCGTCAAGGACGTGCTTACCAAGGTGATCGGCCGGACCTCGAATGCGGTGAACGTAGCTCATGCTACCATGCAGGCGATAGAGACCATGCGTACCCCCGAAGAAATTCGTCGGTTCCGGGGTCTCGAGAAGAAAGAAAAAAAGGAGCAGTCCCTGGCTGCTGAAGGAGCCTAGGAGGTATTCTCATGGCAAAGCTTAGAGTTACCTGGAAAAAAAGCGCCATTGGCAAACCTGAGCGGCAGAGAAGAACTCTTCGGGCCCTTGGATTGCGACGGCTCAATCATGCGGTGATCCACGAGGATACGCCGCAAATCCTGGGCATGCTCCATTCCATTTCCCACTTGGTTCAGTGGGAAGAGCTTTCGGAGTAGCGTAAGGAGGGAAGAAAACACGATGAATCTTCATGAACTTCGACCCGCTCCCGGAGCGAAAAAAACTCGTAAACGGTTGGGGCAGGGTATCGGAAGCGGTAACGGCAAAACCGCCGGCAAGGGACACAAAGGACAGAAATCTCGGGCCGGAGGAGGCGTGCGTCCCGGATTCGAGGGAGGCCAGATGCCTTTGGCGAGAAGAATTCCCAAGCGGGGATTCAGCAATTATCGTTTTGCCAAAAACTACCAGGTAGTGAATCTCAGAGACCTGGAGGCACGGTTTACGGACGGTGCGACAGTGGATTTCAAAGCCCTGGTAGAGGCGGGGCTCGTGCGGAAGGCGGGTGAACCCGTCAAAATCCTCGGCACCGGAGAATTGGGCAAGGCTCTTACCGTAAAAGCTGCAAAATTCAGCGCCTCTGCGGCTGCCAGGATTGAGGCCGCAGGTGGAAAGGCCGAGGTGATCTAGGGTGATAAATTCTTTCCGCGATGCTTTCCGACTGCCGGATCTCAAGAGAAGAATTCTTTTCACCCTGGGAATGCTTTTTATCTTTCGTCTTGGAGCCCATATTCCCACGCCAGGAATCGATGCGGACGCCATGTCGCAGCTTTTCCAGCAGGGGGGAGTGCTTGGGTTCCTGGACATGTTTGCGGGGGGAGCTCTTCGCCGGTTCAGCCTCTTTGCTCTCGGCGTAGCGCCCTACATCAACGCAAGCATCGTGATGCAGCTTCTGGTAGTAGTCATTCCGGCCCTTGAAAAACTTCAGAAAGAAGGCGACGAGGGACGGAAAAAGATTGTGGCCTATACCCGGTGGGGAACGGTTTTCTTTGCCGCTGTTCAGGCGGTAGGGATGACCTTCTGGCTTCGCAATCTCGGTATTTTTTCCGGAGGCCTGCTCAGCGGTATCGTAGTGGTAGTTACCGTGGTAACGGGATCTATCGCGGTCATGTGGCTGGGAGAGGAAATTTCGGATCACGGTATCGGAAACGGTATTTCCCTTCTGATTTTCGGGGGAATCGTAGCTCGTATTCCTGAAGCCATCATCCGCACCTGGTCACTTCTCACGGTGGGAGAGATGAGCATCCTGGCGCTTCTGGTAGCTCTCATGCTCATGATAGTGGTTGTTGCGGGATGCGTACTCCTTCAGGAGGGGCAGCGGCGTCTTCCCGTGCAGTATGCTAAACGTGTGGTGGGCAATAAGGTTTACGGAGGCCAAAGCACTTTTATTCCTCTCCGGGTAAACCAGGCAGGGGTTATCCCCATTATCTTCGCTTCCTCGGTGCTCCTTTTCCCCTACACGATCCTCAAGTTCTTTTCGGGAGATTGGGCTGTCCGGGCACAGCAGCTTTTTGCTCCGGGAAGCCTGCTCTATCTGATTCTTTACGTTCTCCTGATTGTGTTCTTCGCTTACTTCTATACTGCCGTGGTTTTCAATCCCGTGGACGTATCGAACAACATGAAAAAACATGGAGGATTTATCCTCGGCATTCGTCCCGGACGTCCCACGGCGGAATACATCGAAAAGGTCATGGCTCGTATTACCCTGGGGGGAGCGGTTTTCCTGGCTATCATCGCCATCATTCCCACCATCATGACTTCGGTGGTCAACATTTCCACTTTCTATTTCGGTGGAACCGCAGTACTTATCGTGGTAGGAGTTGCTCTTGATACGGTCCATCAGATTGAGGCCCAGCTCCTTATGCGTCACTATGAAGGAATTCTCAAGCGTAGTGACAAGTCCGGAGGGCTTTTGCGCCTTTAATTTGAGGCAGAAAGGAGCGTTCCTATGAAACTGGTTTTTCTGGGACCTCCCGGAGCAGGGAAGGGAACCCAGGCTGCGGTGGTAAAGGAAAAATATTCCCTGGAGCACATTTCTACGGGGGATATGCTTCGGGATCACGTGAAACGGCAGACCGCTCTCGGAAAAGAAGCCAAAGCCTTTATGGACGAGGGGAAGCTTGTGCCGGATGAAGTGATCATAAATATGATTCGAAGCGCTATTTCCGGAGATGCCTGCTCCGAGGGATTTATCCTTGACGGATTCCCCCGGACGGTTCCTCAGGCGGAGGCGTTGGATGTTCTCCTGGAAGAGATGGGAACTCCTCTGGATCGGGTTATTCTTTTCGAGGTGGATGATGAAACGGTGGTTTCCCGGCTCACCAGCAGGAGAGTGTGCAGCACCTGCGGTGCTATTTACAACATCCATTTCGATCCTCCTCCGGAGGACGGGAAGTGCCGGGTATGCGGCAACGCTACCATCATTCAGAGAAAAGATGATTCCGAAGAGGTTATTCGCCGTCGGCTTGAGGTATATCATGAGCAGACAGCGCCGCTCATCGAGTATTACGCGTCCAAAAATCTGCTTTCCCGATTGGACGGAACAGGCCCTAAAGATGCAGTGCTTGCATTGCTCGGTCGGCGGTAGCGTTATACCATGGGCCTGGTAAAGAAAGAACACGAAATTCTTCATATGCGGCGTGCCGGAAAGGTCGTAGGGGACGTTCTCAGGAAAATGCGTGAACTCGTTCGCCCCGGAGTTACAACCCTTGAACTCGACGAAACGGCGGAACGTATGATACGAAATGAGGGAGGGGTTCCCGCTTTCAAGGGATACCGGGTTCCCGGTATACCCTCTCCCTTTCCCGGAACTCTTTGCGTTTCCATTAACGAAGAGATCGTTCACGGCATTCCGACAAAAGAGAGAGTAGTGCAGGAAGGGGATATCGTCAGCATTGACGTAGGGGTTGAGCTCGAGGGATACTTCGGCGATGCGGCTTGTACCTACGGAGCTGGAGAGGTTTCTCCTTTGCGAAAGAAGCTCATGCGTGTAACCCTGGATTCGCTCCATGCAGCGTTATCCGTGGCACGGTCGGGAAAGACCCTTGGAGATATCGGGCATGCTGTGGAAACGGTGGTGCTTTCCGAAAATTTCGGTCTTGTCCGTAACTACGCCGGGCACGGCATAGGGAAAAAGCTTCACGAGTTCCCTCAAGTTCCGAATTATGGGAAACCGCACACAGGGGTGACGTTAAAATCCGGCATGACCATAGCTATAGAGCCCATGGTCATGACCGGGGGCGAAGAAGTTCTTGCGAAGGACGACAGGTGGACGGTCGTTACCGCTGATGGTTCCGATGCTGCGCACTTCGAGCATTCCGTGCTCATTTGCGAAGAAGGAGTCGAAGTCCTGACACCCTGGGAAGAATAGAGAACATCCCGAAATGCAAAGACATTTCCGTGCGGCAACCTAAACTTGAGGGCAGGTGAGAACTCTGTGGCAAAAGACGACGTTATTGAAGTTCGTGGTAAAGTAGTGGAGCCTCTTCCGAACGCCATGTTTCGGGTAGAGCTTGACAACGGGTATAAAATTCTCGCGCATGTATCGGGAAAAATGCGGATGCATTTTATTCGGATCTTGCCTGGAGACAAGGTTTTGGTACAATTATCCCCCTACGATCTTACGCGGGGTAGGATCGTATATCGCTTTAGATAATCTCGAAGAAAGCAACCCCAAGGGCGGTTGCCGGCGAGGGATTGTATAAGGGAGTGTGAATTATCATGAAGGTAAGGCCTTCGGTAAAACCAATCTGTGAGCATTGCAGTATTATTCGCAGAAACGGCGTGGTGCGGGTGATTTGCAGTAAGAACCCCCGGCACAAGCAGCGCCAGGGCGCAAGGAGGTAGTCGGTTTATGGCACGTATTGCAGGTGTGGACCTTCCCCGGGATAAACGGGTGGAAATCGGTTTGACGTACATATATGGCATCGGGCTCCGCACGTCTCAGAAAATTCTCAAAACCACCGGAGTCGATCCTAGCACTCGGGTAAAGGATCTTACCGAGGAAGAGGCGGCTAAGCTCCGCGCGGAAATTCAGGCCAGCTATATGGTGGAGGGGGACCTTCGCCGACAGGTGACCATGAATATCAAGCGGCTTGTAGAAATTGGCTGCTACCGTGGATTACGGCATAAAATGGGCTTGCCCGTGCGGGGTCAGCGTACGAAAACCAACGCGAGAACCCGGAAAGGTCCCAAGCGGACCGTGGCAGGCAAGAAGAAAGTCGGCAAGTAAGCCGGCCTAAGGAGGTAACATCGAGTGGCCAAGCGGACTGTACGTAGAGGAAAGCGCAAAGAAAAAAAACATGTGTCTTATGGGGTGGCCCATATCTACTCTACCTTTAACAATACTATCATCAGCTTGAGTGATCGGCAGGGGAACCTCCTTTCCTGGTCCTCGGGAGGTAATGCTGGTTTTAAGGGAACGAGAAAATCCACTCCTTTTGCGGCGCAGCTTGCGGCTCAGGCGGCGGGTAAGGTTGCCCAGGACCATGGTGTCGTGGAGATTGACGTGGTTGTCAAGGGCCCCGGCCCGGGTCGCGAATCCGCCATTCGGGCGCTTCAGGCGACGGGACTCCAGGTGAACGTCATTCGGGATGAAACACCCATTCCCCATAACGGATGCCGGCCCCCGAAGCGTCGCCGGGTGTAAGTGAAAGCGGATTTCCCGGTATTGTTAAGGAGGAAACATAAAGAATGAGCAGATATACAGGATCGGCATGCCGTCAGTGCCGTGCGGAAGGAACCAAACTTTTTCTGAAGGGAGACCGTTGCTACACGGAAAAGTGCGCTCTCTCCCGGAGGAATGTGCGCCCTGGACAGCATGGGGCAAAGAGAATTAAAGTCAGCGAATACGGACTTCGTCTGCGGGAAAAGCAGAAGCTTCGCCGTTTTTACGGCATGACGGAATCCCAGTTCCGTACGCTTTTTGCAAAGGCTGCGAAGATGAAGGGCGTTACGGGACACAACTTCCTCCAGACTCTCGAAAGGCGGCTCGATAACGTGGTGTACCGCCTGGGTATCGGCGTGAGCCGTCGCCAGGCCCGGCAGATCGTATGCCATGGACATATTTTGGTAAATGGCCGGAAGGTGGATATCGCGAGCTTCCTGGTAAAAGTCGGGGATATCGTGGCAGTGGCAGAAAAGAGCAAAAACTCTCCCCTCATCAAGGAAAATGTGGAAGTTGCCGCATCTCGGGCGATTCCCGAGTGGCTTTCACTCAACTCCGAAAAGATGGAAGGATCCGTCGTTTCATTGCCTGTACGGGAACAGATTGATTCGCCGGTTAACGAACAGCTCGTGGTTGAGTTCTACGCTCGCTAAACCTTGAGAAAAGGCGGGAAAACCATGGAAAATCTTCAGATTGGGATCCATGTGGAGGCCGACGAAGCCCAGGCAAAGGAGTACGCCAAGGTTATCGTGGAACCCCTTGAAAGGGGTTACGGAGATACTTTGGGGAATGCGCTTCGTAGGGTACTGCTCTCTTCCATAGAGGGAGCGGCCGTCTCTGCTATACGAATTGAAGGCGTGCTTCACGAATTCAGCACCATTCCGGGGGTAAAGGAAGACGTCATCGAGATGATGCTCAACATCAAGCATGTCCCCCTGCGTTCCTACAACGATGAAGTGAAGGTGCTGCATCTCGAAGTGGAGGGACCCAAAAAGGTAGTTGCCGGAGACATCACTCCGGATAGCGATATCGAGTTTGTGGATCCCGAAGCATTCATCTGTAACCTTGAGGCAGGTCATACTCTCCGGATGGATTTCTACATTGAGAAGGGTACCGGGTATGCCCCCATAGATCGTTCGAGGCCTGGTTATCTTCCGGTGGATGCGCTTCTCGTAGATGCTATTTATTCCCCTGTCAAAAGGGTGAACTATGAGGTGCAGAACGCCCGGGTGGGACAGAGAACGGACTATGACCGCCTTGTTCTTGAAATCTGGACAAACGGTGTAATTTCTCCCGGAGATGCTACGGGAGAGGCTGCAAAAATTTTGCGGGAGCGTTTTTCTCTGATTTACGTATCTCTTACGGGCAATACCGATGACGGGCTCGAAGCCCTTCAGAGCCTTGCCAACGGAGGAACGACGGAGGAAGCGGAACCGTCGGAAGAATGGGAAGATGCGTTTCTTTCCCGTCCCATTCGTGATCTGGAGCTCTCCATCCGGAGCGAGAACTGCTTGCTTCGAGGAGGTATCCAGACCGTAGGAGATCTGTTACAGCGTACCCGGGAAGAGCTTTTGAAAATCCGGAATCTCGGTAAGATTTCGCTGAAAGAAATAGAAGAAAAAATTGAAAAACATGGATATTCCATGTCCAGCGAAAAAGAGAAAAACAAAGGCCAGGATATTTAACGCAGGAGGAGGAGTTGCCTACAATGAGGCATCGGATGGATCACAGCAAGCTTGGCAGGAGCGGTGCGCATCGAAAGGCTATGCTTGCCAATTTAACAGCAAGCCTTTTCGTGAATGGTTCCGTGCACACCACTCTTACTCGAGCAAAGGAACTTCGCAGAACCGCGGAAAAGATTATTACCCGGGCTCGGGGCGGATCCCTTCAGGATCGTCGCATCATTATCTCGCGCATGAACCATAAAGAAGCGGTGAATAAGCTTTTCGACGAAATCGCTCCCAAATACGTGGGACGCCCCGGAGGATATACCCGTATCGTAAAAACGGGATTCCGCAAGGGAGATGCCTCTCCCATGGCGGTCATTGAACTGGTGGAGTAGTCCGTCATATGAAGAACGATGTGGTGTGTTCCTTCTCGGGGCTTTCTTTTGAATACCCCGGAAGTGACACACCCGCATTGTCCGATGTGAGCCTGACCGTTCGCCGGGGAGAGTGGATCTCCCTGGTAGGCGCGAACGGTTCGGGGAAATCCACTCTGGCAAAGATGATGAACGCCCTGCTGATTCCTACGCAGGGCCATTCTTATGTATGCGGTTATGACAGCAGGCTTTCGGAGAATCACCGGCCTATTCGGGAAAAAGTTGCCATGGTTTTTCAAAATCCTGAAAATCAGATCGTGGCGGTTACCGTGGAAGAAGACGTGGCCTTTGGCCCGGAAAATTTGGGACTTCCCGAAGAAAAACTTCGTGAAAGAGTGGCCTGGGCTATCCAATCCGCAGGCCTGGAAGGTTTGGAGAGACATCCCACCTACGGGCTTTCGGGGGGACAGAAGCAGCGTCTTGCCGTAGCAGGAGCTTTGGCTCTGGGGCCTCTCTGTCTGGTTCTGGACGAGGCTACTTCCATGGTAGATCCCCAGGGACGGAAAGATCTTATGGAAATTTTCCGGAGACTCCACGAAGAAGAAAATATGGCGGTGGTAAATATCACGCATCGGCTGGAAGAAATCTGGGATTCCGAAAGAATCGTAGTATTGGAGAAGGGAAAAATTCTCTGGGAGGGAACTCCCCTGGAATTCCTCCGGGCATCCCGAAAAGCCTGGGATCTCCAGGATACTCCCATGATGGAGCTCCTTTCGGGGCTGCAGTCTTCGGAAATTCTCGGGGAAAACATTCTCCCTCTTCCGGGAAAGGTGGCGGAAGCGTTGTGTCCATAGAGTTCGACAAGGTATCCTTCAGCTATCACAAGGGAACGCCTCTCGAGAAAAAGGCCCTTCTGGACATTTCACTTTCCCTGGATCCGGGAGAGTGGAAAGCTGTGGTGGGCCATACGGGAAGCGGCAAATCTACCCTCGCTCAGCTTTGCAACGCGCTTCTTCTTCCTGACACCGGAGAAATCCGAAAGGATGGTCACCGTTACGGTTCCATGGATAAAAAGCAACTCCGCCGTATCCGCAAGGAGGTGGGGCTTGTTTTTCAGTATCCGGAACAGCAGTTTTTCGCGGAAACCGTAGAAGAAGAACTTTCCTTCGCTCCAAAAAACTGGGGAGTGCCCTTACAGGAAATTCCGCAGAAAGTAAGAGCGGTGCTTGAGAAGGTGGGTTTTCCGCAAGAACTCTGTTCACGCAGCCCCTTCGCTCTTTCGGGAGGGCAAAAACGCCGGGTGGCCATAGCCTCCGTGTTGGCGGGGGATCCGGAATATCTCGTACTCGACGAACCTACCACGGGATTGGATGCCCGGGGCAAAAAAGAACTCCTTCTGTTGCTGGACAGCTTGCGGCTTCAGGGGATAGGAATTTTACATATCACCCACGATCTTGAGGTGGCGCTCTCCTGGTGTGATCGGGTCCTCGTGCTCCATCAGGGAGAATCCCTGGTTAGGGGAAGTGCCCGGGAGATCCTGGAGTATCTTAGTGTGCAGCCTGTTCGGGGGTTGGTGCTTCCTCCCGTAGCGGAACTTTCGTGTCTTTTGCGCCGGAAGGGAGTTCCTCTTCCTCTCACCAGCGATTTCCGGGAAATTTTGCGTTTTTACGGAGTGAATCCATGAGGTTTCTCAATCACCTAACCCTGGGGCAGTATGTTCCTCTCCAATCTTTCGTGCACCAGCTCGATCCCCGGTGCAAAATTTTGGGAGTGCTCTGTTTCATGACGGGAACCTTTTTGGTGGGAGATCCCCGGCTCTTTCTTTACTGGGGTGGCATTCTTCTCGTGGCGGCTTTGTTTTCCAAGCTCTCGCTGCTTCTCATCTTTCGGGGAGCCCGGCCCATTCTTTTGCTGGTTCTCTTCACGGTGGTACTTCACCTCTTCTTCTCCGAAGGAACTCCTCTCTGGTCCTGGGGGATATTGCGTATTACCTGGGAGGGGATTGTCGGGGCTACCCGTATGGGGTTACGTCTTCTTTTTCTGGTGATCTTCGCGGGGTACCTCACCCTCACCACATCGCCCATGGAACTTGCGGATGGCATCGAATCCCTCTTTTCTCCTTTTCGGAAGATCGGTTTTCCCGCCCATGAGATGGCCATGATGATGACCATCGCTCTTCGCTT
This sequence comes from Synergistaceae bacterium, assembly GCA_036769705.1. Lineage (GTDB taxonomy): Bacteria > Synergistota > Synergistia > Synergistales > Aminiphilaceae > DAIPKP01. The sequence goes on along the minus strand of DAIPKP010000014.1, from coordinate 20,338 downwards.
TATTCCCACTCTCCTGGACGAAACGGACCGTATCATGAAAGCTCAGCTTGCCCGGGGAGCCAATCTTGAAGAGGGAGGTCCCTTCCGCAGGCTGCGAGCTTTTGTTCCCGTGCTGATTCCCCTCTTTCTCATCGTTTTTCAAAGGGCGGAGGATCTTGCGGTGGCCATGGATGCCCGGTGTTATACTGGAGGAAAGGGAAGAACCCGGATGCACCCTTTGAGATGGAATTGTAACGATACCGCAGTCCTGGGATTCTGTGCTCTTGCGCTTGTCCTCTCCCTTTCGCTGGAAAAGGTGGTCTTCTAAAGCCATGAACTATGCGTTTCAAATGGCTTATGACGGGCGCGACTTTTCAGGATGGCAGCGGCAGCATCATTCCCGGGGAGTTCAGGAAGAAATCGAAAAGGCTTTGGAAGAGATCTCCTCCCGGGAAGTTTCCGTGGTAGCTGCAGGCAGAACGGACAAGGGCGTGCACGCCCGCTGTCAGATCATATCCTCCGAGCTCCCCCGGATCTGGGAGCCCCAGAGATTGCGCCTCGCCCTGGATGCCTGCCTGCCCTCCTCCATACGAACCATCCGGGTTGCCCCGGCAGATCCCTCGTTCAATGCGAGATATGATGCCCAATGGCGGGAGTACGTTTACTTTCTCTGGTTCCCCCGGTATACGTACCCTCATTTGCACGGGTATTCCTGGGCACTTCATCGTTCCTGGCAGGACGAACCGGTACGCCGGGCCTGTGCCTATTTCGAAGGAACCCATGATTTCTCCTCCTTCTGCAGGGCCATGGATTTACCGGAAAACCCGGTACGTACTCTCTATCGAGTCTCTTTTCGGAGAAAAGGCCCCCTGGGATGGCTCCGAATACGGGGAAACGCTTTTCTTACCAACATGGTGCGCATCATGGTGGGATCATTGCATGAAGTGGGCCTCGGAAGAAAAGATCCTCTTTGGATCAAAGAGCTTCTCGAAGAACACCGGGATAGGGAGTCAGCCGGAAGAACCGCTCCTCCGGAGGGGCTTTTTCTTTGGAATGTGGGATACGAAAAGAGACTGTGGAGTTCCTAGCTTCATGATAATAAGAAATCCAGAAAAGCCTTCCCGATGAAAAGACGAAAGAACATGGGGAAAGGATTTTTTGATGCGCCGTAATGGGGAAAATAAAAAACGCCTGTCCCTGAAAATATAGCTCCAGGGGAAGCCGTTTCTGGTAAGGGAGGGGTTTCTGTTGTTCGGAACGGATATCGGTATTGATTTGGGAACCGCCACGGTACTCATTTTCGCCTCCGGAAAAGGGGTGGTACTCCGGGAGCCTTCCGTGGTGGCCTACGATCAGGAAAACGAAAAAATTCTCGCCGTGGGAGGAGAGGCCAAGCGCATGCTTGGAAGAACTCCGGGGCATGTGGTGGCAATACGTCCTCTTCAGGATGGGGTTATCGCGAATTACACCATGACCGAAACCATGCTGCGATACTTTATCAAGAAAGTTACCAGCGGCATGAGCAAATTCTTCCGTAACCGTGTGATGATCTGCGTCCCCTCGGGAGCCACGGATGTGGAGCGCCGGGCGGTTCTGGAGGCTGCCATCGAAGTGGGAGCCAAGGAGGCCTATCTTATCGAAGAGCCCATGGCCGCCGCTATTGGAGCTGGCATTACCGTGGCGGAGCCCCGGGGAAACATGGTGGTGGATATCGGAGGGGGAACCACGGACATCGCGGTAATTTCGCTGGGGAGCATCGTGCACTCCGAATCCCTTCGGGTGGGGGGAGACAAGTTCGACGAAGCCATCATCCGTTTCGTCCGGAAAAATTTCAATCTCGCCATCGGAGAGCAGACCGCAGAGCTTCTGAAAATCGATATAGGCACCTGCTATCCCGTAGGTGAGATGAAAAGCATGGAAATCCGGGGGAGGGACCTCGTTTTAGGACTTCCCCGGGAGATCGAAATTAACGGTTACGGCATCGCCGAGGCTATCAGCGAATCCGTGGAAGCGATTATCGATGGAATTCGTCGTGTTTTGGAGCTAACGCCGCCGGAGCTTTCTGCCGATATTATAGACAGGGGAATTTTTCTCACCGGAGGAGGGGCTCTTTTGCGGGACCTTCCTACTCTGGTGTCGGAACATACGGGTATCGCCTGTTATATCGCGGAGAACCCCCTGGAGTGCGTGGCCCTCGGAACGGGCAAAGCCCTGGAAGAGCTGGACAGCATGAAAGAAGCGGGTACGGTGCTCTCGGCCTTGCGCCGGGGAAGGCATCTGGGCCGTCTGTAAGGAGGAAAACATACATGTTTCGCGGATTCTATGCAGGAACATCCGCCATGCTGGTGCAGGAAAAAATGCTTGATGTGGCGGCGAATAACCTGGCCAATGTGGATACCGCGGGATTCCGTGGAAGAATAGCGGTAAACAAAGCCTTTCCGGAGCTTCTCATGGAAAAGGTGGACGGACAGCCGGGTGAAGTCTATCCTCCCAAGCCGGAACGCTGGAAACGGCGGGAACTTATCGGAGACATGGCCTTTGCCAACGTTCTTTCGGAAACCGCTCTCGATCTTCGGGGAGGGCCTCTGCGCCATACGGGGAACTCCCTGGATGTGGCTATTTCCGGAGAGGGTTATTTCGTGGTGCAGGATGGGGCGGGAAACGTTTTCTATACCCGATCGGGGCACTTTCTCCGGGACGGAGAGGGGCGCCTGGTAACGCACGACGGCATGGCCGTTCAAGGGCAGGGCGGAGGCGTGGAGTTCGGTGATGCCTCCCGGGTCTCCATCGACGAAGGAGGTCAGGTGCTGGCGGACGGAGAAGTGGTGGATCTGCTTCGGGTAGTCCAGTTTGCATCTCCCACCTATCTTCGCCAGGAGGGGAACTCCCTTCTCTCGGAAACCGAAACCTCCGGAGCTCCGGAGGATCTCGAAAACCTGCAGCTTGCTTCGGAGTTTCTCGAAATGTCCAATGTAAACGTGGTAAGTGAAATGGTACGTATGATCGAGGCCAACCGGGCCTACGAATCTGCGGCCAAAACCGTGACGATTCAGGATGAAAGCGCGGGAAAACTTATTCAGACCTACGGACGGGGTTAGGGAATCAACATACAAAGGCATAACCGATCCTCAAAGGAGGGTGGAACAGTATGATTCGATCTTTGTATTCCGGTGCCACCGGAATGATCGCGCAGCAGACCAATTTGGATGTGGTATCCAACAACCTCGCCAACGCGAATACCGCAGGGTTCAAGAAAATCCGGGCGGATTTCGAGGATCTTCTCTACCAGATAGACCGGGAGCCCGGAGCACCGGTGGAGCCGGATTCCATGATTCCCACGGGAATCCAGGTGGGTTTGGGAACCCGTGTGGTAGGAACGAACCGTATCATGACTGCGGGCAATCTTCAGGTAACGGGAAACGAGCTTGACGTGGCCATCGAAGGAGACGGATTCTTTCAGGTCACTCTTCCCAACGGAGAGATCGCCTATACCCGGGACGGTTCCTGGAGCATGGACGGAGAGGGACAGATCGTTACCTCCAACGGTCATCTCCTGGAGCCCGCCATCGTCATTCCCGAGGATGCCTTGGAAATCGTCATTAGTGCCACGGGAGACGTGAGCGTCACCTTGCCGGAAGAAGCGGATCCCCAGAACGTGGGACAGCTGGAACTGGCGCGTTTCGTGAACCCCGGAGGCCTCAAGGCGGTAGGCAAGAACCTCTTTCTCGAAACCCCCGCCAGCGGTGCCCCCATCGTGGCGGAGCCCGGGGACGAGGGCATGGGAACCACCATTCAGACCATTCTCGAAATGTCCAACGTCCAGGTAGTGGAAGAGATGGTAAACATGATCGTGGCCCAGCGCGCTTACGAGGCAAATTCGAAAACCATCCAGACAGCGGATAGCCTTCTTCAAATTGCAAACAATCTGAGATAGGTGCGGTTTTGATGCTTCAAAAAATACCACGGCGGGGGAAAACCCGCCTTTTTTTGTCTTTTCTCCTTTTCCTGACGGGAATGGCCCTTCTTTTTCCTCCCCATGCCCTGCTTCATGCGGGAGAGCCCGAGCTCTATCTGCGGATAACCGCGAAATCCCTTGAAAGAGGACGACCTCTTCGGCTTGGGGAGATCGCGGATATTCGGGGAAGAGCGCCTCTTGTATGGGATGCCTCGCTTGTGTCTATTTCTCCCTCGGGGGAGGTTTTTACCTCGGAAGAGTTGCTTGCCCTTATGGTGGAAGCGGGATTCGGAGGGGTGCTTCTCTCTTTGCGTATGCCCCGGGAAATTCCGGTGGTTCCCGAAGACGAGGCAGCCCGGCTCGTGCGGCGTCTTGCCAACTGGACCTGGAGAATTTCCGTGGAGTATGAGGGGAAGTTCCCCTCCGCAGCTCTTACCTCTCCCCGAAAAATTGCTCCCGGCACCTCCCAGACGCTACTCCGTTTTCAGGACGGTACCATCCTGCCGGTCCGAATCCGGTGGGAACAGCCCGTATGCAAGGCCCAACGCAATCTTTCCGAGGGCACCATCATTGCAAAGAACGATGTCTGCCTCGCCTCGGCGGAGCGCTCGGGAGGGCGTATCCCCGCGCTTCCCAAACAGGCTCTGGGCGCTCGGGTAAGTAAAAATATCCCCCAGGGAGCCAGCATCTATACCATGGACATCGATCTTCTTCCCGCGGTAACCCGGGGGCAGAAAATCACTCTCTGCTACACCTCGGGGGGGCTTACGGTCCGGGCTGCAGGAGAGGCCCTTGAAGGCGGAGCTATAGGTGATATTATATCTGTACGAAACGAACGTACCCGGCGAGTGGTGGACGGAAAGGTTCTCGCTCCCGGAATAGTGGAGGTGCAATAGGCCGTGAAGAACGAAAAAAAACGGAATCGGAGTATGAGCGAGAGATGCCGGGCTTCCTGGCTTGGAGGGATCCTGGTTCTTCTTCTTTTTCCGGGATTTCTTCCGGCGGCATCCCTCTGGCAGGATGGAAGCAGTCTTTTCGGAGATGATCGCCCTTCCCAGATAGGGGATATCGTTACGGTGGTGGTGGATGAAAAAACCAAGGTCACCGACGAGGCCAGCACGGAGATCAAAAAGGATAACTCCACGTCGGGAAGCAATCCCGACGGAGGATGGGGATTTCTCAGTTTCCTCAACAAACTTGGTTTTACGTCGAACGTCAACATGACGGGGGAAGGAAAAACCGAGCGGGAGCATACGGTGGAAACCAAATTTTCCTGCCTCGTGACGGAGGTGCTTCCCAACGGCAATTTGGTTCTCGAAGGAACCCGGGATCTTCAGACTCACAAGGAAACGCTTACGGTGGTATTCAAAGGTGTGATCCGTCCCCAGGACGTGGGGCCGGACAATACCGTTGATTCCACCGTGGTGGCGAACCCGGAGCTTGGCATTCAGGGAAAAGGCTCTCTTTCCCGAGTCCAGCAGCCCGGACTCCTCACACAGATCCTGCAGGCCATCTTTTAGGGGGTAAGGGTTGATGATGAAAAAAACGTTTTGCGTACTATGTCTCCTTTTCGGTGTGCTCTCTTCCTCGATTGCTTTTGGAGCCTCCCTTCAGCCTTTGGTGCGCATCAAGGATCTCACGGATCTGCAGGGGGTTCGGGAGAACCAGCTTGTGGGAATGGGACTCGTGGTGGGACTTCCCGGAACGGGAGACAAGGGAGATATGCCCCTTCGGATGATGCAGAACATGGCCCGGCAGTATGGCCTGGGAATAGACCTCAAGGCCATCAAAAGCAAAAACGCTGCGGTGGTCAGCGTAACCGCTCAGCTTCCCCCCTTCGTTCGGCCCGGGCAGACCGTGGATGTTACGGTGGCTGCCATGGGAGATGCCAAGAGTCTTCAGGGAGGCATGCTTCTTCAAACTCCTCTCCGTGCGGCGAACGGATCGGTGTATGCCGTAGCCCAGGGCCCCCTTCTCGTGGGGGGATACGAAGTGGCGGGACAGGCGGGAGGAGTGGCCAAGAACATCACCACCGCAGGTATCGTTCCGGGAGGAGCCATCGTGGAACGGGATGTTCCCATGTCTCCGGGGCGGGGAGGACAGATTACTTTTCAGCTTAAAAATCCGGATTATACCACCGCCCAACGGGTGGCGGACACCATCAACACACTCTACTACAATGCGGCGCAGCCTCTGGATGCCGGCCGGGTGGAGGTAAGGGTTCCCCAGGGCCTGGGGGGCAATCCCTCCCGGTTCATCGCGGAACTGGAAAACCTTGAAGTCCGCCCCGATGCGGTGGCCCGGGTGGTGGTAAACGAGCGTACGGGTACGGTGGTTATGGGAGCGGACGTGCGTATCAGTACCGTAGCGGTGGCCCATGGGAATCTTACGGTGCGCATTGAAGAGAACCCCGAGGCTTCCCAACCCGAACCCTTCTCGGGTGGAGAAACCGCCATCCTCCCCCGGACGGATGTGGAAGTTACCGAGGATTCGGGGCAGCTCCTGGAAATTCCTACAAATACCAATGTCCGGGAGCTTGTGGAAGCTCTCAACGGAGTGGGGGCTTCGCCGAGGGATATTATTTCCATTCTCCAGGCCATCGATCAGGCCGGAGCGTTATACGGAGAGCTGGTGATCCAATGATGAGCCATGAAATACGGGGGATCGGCCCCAAAAGCGCGGAACTTCCTTCCCTCTTTCGGGAAAAATCCCTGGAGAACGAAAAAGGGGAGATTCGGGACCGGGAGAGTTTGCGGAATTCCTGTCAGGAGTTCGAAGGCATTCTTCTTGGCATGATATGGAAGAGCATGCTTGCTCATGCCCGGACTCTCGACGGAAAGGAAGACGAACGTCCCTTCGGAATCATGGAGGATATGGCGGTGGAGATGGCGGCGGATTCCGTGAGCAAAGCCGGTGGTGTGGGGCTTTGGAAGATGCTCTATGCTCAGCTTGCGGAGACCCTTCCGCAAGAGATCCCTTCGGAAGATCTCTAGGGAACTTGTACATCCTATGAGTTTCGTAAATCAACATTGGTGGAAGAAGGGTTTATTTTTTGAATGTATCGGGTGTGGCCGGTGTTGTCGGGGAGAGCCCGGAGCCATCTGGTTTACTCCGGAAGAAGGCCGTGCCATAGCGGCGTATCTGGAAATGACTCCCGAGGTTTTTCTCGTCTCCCACGTCACTTCCGTGGGCGGGCGGAGGAGCATCCGGGAGCATCGCAACGGAGATTGCGTTTTCCTCGATCCGGTACGACAGAAATGCCGTATCTATCCGGTCCGCCCCGCCCAATGCAGACTTTTTCCCTTTTGGCCCTCCATTCTTTCTTCTCCGGAACGCTGGGCTGCTTATGCTCGTTCCTGTCCCGGCATGAACCAGGGGCATCTTTATGAGGAACAGCAAATACTTGCTTTGCTGGAACAATCCCCCTTCGCAGATCTTTAGGCGGAAAGGTTCTTCCATTTGCGCCTATTTAGTGCTATGGTACGAATTGTACGCTATTTTCTTTACATTCCCCCCTTGTCAGCGAGGGAATACAGCGTTAGAATATAAACTGTTTATGGACACTAGTACATTTTTTTCAGGGTTAAACTGTGTAGACAGTTTTATTTTGTTCAGAGGAGGCATAACGGAATGGCAGAAGTAAAGTATTCGGTAGCGCCGCAGGATGTTTTTTCCACCATCGCCGAGGTTATGTTGCGAGATGGATTCGATATCTGTATCGATATGGAAAAATCAAAGGGAAGCCATATCTACAATAAGATCAATGGTGATGAATGGCTTGACTTCTATACATTCTTTGCCTCTGCCCCCTTTGGTATGAATCACGAAAAGCTCGCTAACGACGAATTCAAAGAGAAGATTTTCCGGGCTGCCATCAACAAAGTGGCAAGTTCCGATATCTACACCCAGGAGATGGCGGAGTTCGTGAAAACCTTTAAGGAAGTGGCCATGCCGAAAGGCTTCAACCACCTTTTCCTTATCGACTACGGCACATTGGCGGTGGAAAACACCTTCAAGGTGGCCATGGACTGGAAAGTCCGGAAGCTCCTCTCCGAGGGCAAGATGACCAAGGGAGCTGCCGTAAAGGGACAGAAGGGAACCAAGGTTATCCACTTCAACGAGGCCTTCCACGGCCGCAGCGGATATACCCTTACGGTGACCAACACCAACGATCCCAACAAATACCAGTACTTTGCCCAGTTCGACTGGCCCCGGGTGCTGAATCCCAAAATTGTCTTCCCCCTGGAAGAGAACCTGGGAATCGTGGAATGGATGGAGCGCACCTCTCTCAATCAGCTTACCCGGCTTCTCGAGGCGGATCAGGATGACTACTGCGCCATCATTATCGAGACCATCCAGGGTGAAGGCGGAGACAACCAGTTCCGCACCGAGTTCTTCCAGGCTCTTCGGGATCTCTGCGACAAGCACGATGTGCTTCTCATTTTCGATGAAGTTCAGTGCGGCATGGGAATTACCGGAAAGATGTGGGCCTGGGAGCATCATGGCGTGAAGCCCGACATCTTCAGCTTCGGCAAAAAATCTCAGATTTGCGGTCTCGTGGCGGGTCCCCGGATCGATGAAGTGGATGGCAACTGCTTCCAGGTCTCCAGCCGCATCAACTCCACCTGGGGCGGTACCGTGGTGGACATGGTCCGTTCTACCCGGTATCTCGAAATCTACCGGGACGAGAAAATCCTCGACTACGTCAGCAACGTGGCGGGTCCCGCTCTTCTCGACGGACTTCACGAGCTGCAGAAGGAATTCCCCGAATTTATCTCCAATGTCCGGGGCAAGGGTGTCATGTGCGCCTACGACTTCCCCAGCGAGAAGCTGCGGGAGCGTTTCAAGAAGGGATGCTGGGAGAGGAAGATGCTCATCCTTCCCTGCGGCAACGTAACCATGCGCTACCGCCCGGCCCTCAACGTCCCCGTGGCGGATATCAGAAAGAGCATCGAAATCTCCCGGGAAGTTCTCAAGGAGATGAAAAAGGAGCTTTAAGGGAGCGTATCGTTTCTCTTGTAGCGAAAGCTCTATCTGTTTTAACCTTTGAAAGGGGCCTTCGGGCCCCTTTTTTCGTAAAGAAATGTTATGATAAGGGAGTCTGTATAATCACACTTCCGTTGTTACTGCGGAGAGTGCCTGTTGAGGGGGGGTTGGCATGGCTCTTCTATTTGAAGCGAATTGGGGTTTTATAATTTCGCTGCTTTTCCTGAGCGGAGGAATCGCCTTTCTGGGGGATCTCATCGGCCGCAAAATCGGGCGCCGGAGGGTTTCTCTTTTCGGGCTCCGACCCCGGCATACCTCCTCTCTCATAACGGTTCTCACCGCCCTTTCCATAACCCTGGGAACTCTCACGGCTCTCGCGATAATGAGCGACTCCGTTCGTACCGCTCTTTTCCGAATGAAATTTATTCAGCGCCAGGTGGCGGAACTTACCACGGAGCTCGATAAAAAAACCGAAGAGCATGCGGCCATGAAGAAAAGTCTCTTCGAAGCCCAGGGGGAGCTGGTTTCCCTGGAAGAGAAGCGAGTTCTCTTGGAGCAGGAGATCGAAGAGATGAAGCTTGGTCTGGAACAACTTCGGGAGGGACGGATCGTGGTGATGGCGAAGGAAATTCTCGCCCAGACGGGGCTGGAAAAGGATGCCCTCTCGGAAGATGTGCCTCCCGCCCTGGAGGCTCTGCGCCAAAAGGGGGCCTTCGCTCTTTCCCAAAGAGTTTTGGGAAGGGAGGATCCTCCGGATATATCCCTTTCTCCGGGGACCCTGGAAGAAGTTTTCCAAAAACTGGAGCTTCAGAAGGGAGATCGCAACGTTCTCCGGCTTGTGGTGGAGGAAAACGCCATTTACGGGGAACCCGTAATCTGCAGAGTGGAAGTTATCGAAAGTGAAAAAATTTACGAGCCTCTCGAGGAGCTTGTGCGACATACCTTTCCTCCTTTACCGGATAAATCCCGGGCGGAGCAGGAGCTTTACGGCATGTTGCAGCAGGTAAACCGGAAGGCCGTAAAGGATGGGGTGCTCCGAGATCCTCTTCGGGGAACCGTGGGAAACCTCGAAGGTACGGAATTCTTCGATGCGGTGGATCTCATTACGACCGCCGTTTCTCCCGTAACCATCATCGTTCGTGCCGCCGAGGAAGTATATACGGAGGGGCCCGTGAAAGTTCTTCTTGAATATTCTCTTCAGTAGGAGTACAAATAAAACGGAGATTTTTTTGTGGGATGTATGGGAAAAATGGAATCCGGGGGTTGTATTTACAGGTAACTGGAGAGGAGATTGTCCATCGTGATCATTGTGGCATGTCAGCTATGTGGGGAAATGAAGGTTCTTGCGGGAGCGCCGGATGCGGATGGGTTTGCCCGGGTGAGCTGGATATGCCCCTGCTGCGGGGCGGGTCAGGTGGTGCAGGTTCCCGTAAGCCTCGATGCTCGGGGAGGAAGTCTCAAGGAAATTTGCGGGGGCCTCTCGGTGATTGCCGAAGAAGGTTATGTCTCCGCAAAGGCTTGAAAAATCTCCGCTTCTGGAGAACTACGTTTTTTATGACAGTAAAAAAGCCGTCTCTCCTCAGGCTCTCTATCCGCTTTATCGTTTTACCCGCTGGGGAAAAAGCCGAACCGTGGAACAGCTGGGGCAAATGATTCAGGGGAGCAGCCTCTGTTGTAGCGTGCATTATCAAAATCGTGAGATCGTGGCTTTTTGCAGGGTTTTGACAGATTTCATATTCCGGGCGACCCTGTGGGATATTCTTGTGCATCCGGATCACCAGGGCAAGGGAGTAGGGAGTGCTCTCATGGAGTATGTGCTGCAGCATCCCTCGTTGCGCCACATTCCCCTTATGCTCGCTTTTACGGGAGATCTCGGCCCTTTTCTTGGCAAGTTCGGTTTTGCCGAAAGCGATGAAACCTATCTCCTTCTCCGGCGTCCCATAGAATATTCCTGATGTCTCCTCTCGTTCTTCTTTCCGGCATGGATTACGAGGGTGCGTTTCTTCAGGCCCTTTTCTGGACCCTTTTTTCAGAGAGTGCCGCCCTTTTGGGAGCTCTCTTTTTTCTTGCCCGAATAACGGGAGGAGGTAAAAAAAAGAATCCCGAAGATTTGCCTTTTTCTCTGTGGAAAATTCTCTTTGCAGGATTTTTTGCAAGTTTTGCCACCCTTCCGTACCTTTGGTTTCTTCTTCCCTGGTATCTTTCTTCTTACGCCCTCTATGCCTTTGTAGGAGAGGTCTTGGTCATTCTTACGGAGGCTCTTTTTTTCAGGATGTATTTCTCCCTTTCCCTCTCTCTCTCCTTTCTGCTCTCTCTCTGGTGCAATCTTTTTTCCCTCGGGGTGGGGAAAATTCTTTCCCTTTTTTGAGCTATCCTCACGAGAGTTCCTTTTTCCGGAAACAAGAAGATAATAGCACCAGCCCCTTCTTTTTATACTTATTTTTCCAATAATTGACAGCCATCATGCATAAATGGTAAGGTGTACGCATCAATATTTGCGCATCATATCTTGCAAGCCACGCGGAAATTTTCTTTTTTTCATGCTTTTGTGCGTATTTTGTGGAATTTAGAGGAGCTGAGTTTCGTGATTCGCAGGAGAATACTTGAAAAAATGCCGGAGTTTTCCCAGGGGCAACTTCGGATTGCACGGTTTTTTCTGGAAAATCCACGTTCCGCTGCCTTTCTTACTGCCCTTGAAGTGGCCGAAAAGGTGGGAGTAAGCGAATCCACGGTGGTGCGTTTCGCTTCGGCCCTGGGATATAGGGGATATCCCGAACTTCGCAAGGCATTGCAGGAAATCCTGGCGCATCACCTCACCACCCTGGAGAGACTGCAGAACTTTCGGGAAGAGCCGGAGGAAAAGGAGAAAACGCTTCTGGAACAGGCTTTGTTGGGAGATGCGGAATCTCTTCGCACCGCCCTCGTTACGGTGGATTACGGATTGCTTGGAAAGTTGGCGGAATACGTGGCCACCAGGGAGCGGGTTCTTCTCGTGGGCCGTCGGAGCGCTTTTTCCCTGGCCCATTATCTATGGTATTACCTCCACTGGTTTCTTCCTCGCATATCCCTTCTGGAAGGGGAAATCTTTCCCGAAACGCTTCTGGAAAATGCGCCTCAGACCCTGGTGCTGGGCATAACCCTCCCCCGATATACCCGGGAAACCGTGGAGGCTCTTAAGCTCGCACGTCAGGCAGGAGCCACCACCGCCGCCATAACGGATAGCGTATTGAGCCCCATCGGAGAAGCGGCAGATCTCGTTATCACCGTACCTAGCCAGCCTATGGCGTTTATCGATTCTTTCGTTCCCACCATGTCCGTTCTGAACGCTCTTCTGCTTTTGGTGGCGGAAAAACTGGGCCGCCCGTACATAAAGAAGCGTTTGGCCTATCTCGAGGAAATCTGGAAAAACCAGCAAGTTTATTGTCAGGATTAGAATCTTTTCGGAAGCTCCTGCGGTTCCTTGCAATTTCGTCTTGCAAAGAGGAGGCCGGAAAAATTCACAGGGTATTTTTGGGGTTTCATGGTGTATATCGCAGCATTTATATGGGAAAGGATGGATTTATCCATGAGCAGCGGCAAGTATTTCCCTCGGAGTTTTACCAAGGAGATGCCTTTGGCGGTTCGGGGGAAGGGAATTTATCTTTACGACGAAGAGGGAAAGGAATACATCGATAGCTGCAGCGGAGCTCTTATCTCCAATCTCGGCCATGGAGTGCCGGAGATCGTGGAGGCCGTAACGCATCAGCTCGAAACTCTGGAATTCGCTCATCCTTCGCGTTGGCGCAATACTCCGGTGGAGGAGGCTGCCCGGGAAGTGGCTAGTCTTACCCCGGGAAATTTGAATTATTGTTGGTTCGTAAGCGGAGGAAGCGAGGCCATAGAATCCGCTCTCAAGCTGGCGGTACAGTATTTCGTGGAGCGGGACGGCAAGGGTTCGGGGAAAAACGAAATCATCGCCCGGTGGAACTCCTATCACGGTAGCACCATCGGTACCATGGGAGTGGCGGGAAGTATTCCCCGGAGAAGAATCTTCTCTTCCCTTTTTCGGGAATTTCCTAAAATTCCGGCTCATTACTACTATCGTCGACCGGAATGTATGTCCCGGGAGGAATTCGGTGCCTGGTGTGCCGAGGCACTGGAAAGGGAAATCCTCCGGATAGGTCCGGAAAAGGTGGCGGCCTTTATCGCGGAGCCCATAGTGGGTTCCACCGTATGCGCCCTCGTGCCGGATGATCTCTACTGGCCCCGGATTCGGGAAATCTGTGACCGTTACGACGTGCTCCTCATCGCGGATGAAGTGATGACTGGTTTCGGCAGAACCGGAGCCAATTTCTGCGTGGATCACTGGAAGGTGGTTCCCGATATCATCGCTTCCGCCAAGGGGATGGCGGCGGGTTATGTTCCCACCGGCGGTATTTTCGTGAAGGAAGAAATTGTGGAAACTCTGCGGAAGGGAAGCGGAGGTTTTACTCACGGTCATACCTATAACGGCAATCCTCTCAGCGGCGCTGCGGTTTCCGCGGTGGTGGCCTATATGAAGCGGCACGATCTTGTGGAAAATGCCCGGATTCAGGGAGAATTGCTCGAAAAAGAGCTTTCCCGGCTGGAGGAATTGCCTCTGGTGGGAGAGGTTCGGGGAAAAGGGCTCATGTGGGGTGTGGAAATCGTAAAGGATAAAAATACCCGGGAGCCCTATTCCCGAAAAGAGAAAGTGGTGGAGCAGATCGCCAGATCCTGCATGGAGCAGGGAGTGGTGATCTATCCCGGTACGGGAATGGTCAACGGGGTGGATGGAGATGCCTTTATGGTGGCTCCTCCCTTGGTGGTTACTTCGGAAGAGGTGCGGGAGCTGGCGGCCCGCATTGAAAAGGGATTGCGGCGTTATCTGGAAAGCCGTTAGTTTTACGGTTTTCTCCGGAGTTTTTTTACAAAGGATTTTGGAAATATGCCGAAGAGAGGGGGGAGAAGAGGGACTTTTTTCAAATACGGTGTGGTTGCGTTGAGGAGTGTAGGATTTTGTTTTTTCGTATTCGTTATGTGCGAATAATTTTGAAAGGAGTGTTACAACCTATGAAAAAATGGATGACCCTGGGAGCATGTTGCATGATTCTGGCCTTTTCCACCGCTGCGTGGGCTCTTACCTTCGTTAATATCGGCACGGGAGGCGTGGGGGGCACCTACTTCCCTTTGGGAGGATCCATGGCTGAAGTGCTTACCAAAGCGGATATCGGCGTAAAGGCTACTGCCCAGACTACTGCGGCTTCCAAGGAGAATTGCCGGCTTCTCGCTAAAGGAAAGGCGGAACTCGGCATGTCCATGGGATCCACGCTCTACCAGGCCTATACGGGGACCGGAGCTTTCGAGGAAGACGGCAAGCTTCCCCTTCAGATTCTCTTCAACATGTATCCCGCTCCCCAGCATCTCGTAACCGTGGAAGGCAGCGGCATCAATAGCTTCGAGGACATCAAGGGCAAGCGGGTCTCCCTCGGTGCCGCCGGAGGCGGAGATCAGGTTCTTACGAGAATGATTCTGGATGCTGCGGGGATCGATCCCGATGCGGATCTTGATGCCGCACAGCTTACGCAGCCCGAAGCCGTCATGGCTCTGAAGGACGGCAATATCGATGCGGCGTTCTTCAACTTCGCCGCCCCCGGAGCTGCGGTAATGGAAATTGCGGCGGTTCGGGATATCAAACTGATCTCCCTTCCCGAGGATCTCGTGGCGAAGGTTGTGGAGAAGAATCCCTTCCTCATGCCCTATACCATCAAAGCCGGGACCTACTCGAGCTTTACCGAGGATTGCCATATCATCGCCGATGGAAACTACATGGTGGTCAATAGCAACATGAAAGAGGATCTTGCCTACAATCTCGTGAAAACCCTCCTCGAAAATCGGGAGAACTTCATGGAAGTTACCGAGCAGGCCAAGCATTTCGTTCCCGAAGAAGCCAGCCGGGGGATTATACCTTTCCACCCGGGAGCGGTGAAATACTTTACGGAACAGGGAGTAACTATGCAATAACCCTCCTTTTGGGAAGAAAACCGGATTTTTCCGGTTTTCTTCCCCCTTTTCCCCTCCAAAAAAGGGGAGAACGTGATACATGCTGTAAATGCATAGATCCCAGAGCATAGGAGAGAAGAAATTATGAACGACGAAAGAGAGCAGTATACCAATACGGAAATCGAGACCGGGGAGCTCCTTGAAGAACTCGAAACGAAGCGTCATCTTCAGGGATGGCAGTATTGGCTCGTGGCACTCCTTGCCATAAGCGCTTCCCTTTTCCATCTTTATACCGGAGCCTTCGGTCTCTTCTTTGCCATGAAGCAACGGGCGATTCACTGGCTTTTTATGGGAACCATCATTTTTCTTTTGTACCCCTGCAGTAAAAAACGTCCCCGGAACCGTATCGATTTCTGGGACTGGATTCTCGCGGGGCTTCTCATTACGGGGTGTGTCTATATTCTTCTCAACTGGGCCGCCATAACGGACCGGGCGGGGAATCCCACAAGGCCCGATATCATTCTGGGGAGCATCATGATCGTGCTCGTCATCGAAGCTACCCGGCGTACCGTGGGATGGCCTCTTCCCATTGTGGCCATCGTGGCACTATTGTATTCCTTTTTCGGACCCTGGCTTCCGACGATGCTGGCTCATCGAGGCTTTCCCCTGGAGGATCTCGCGCCTTATCAGTACCTTACCACGGATGGAATCTTTGGCGTTCCCCTCGGGGTCTCCGCTTCCTTCATCTTTCTCTTCGTGCTCTTTGGAGCGTTTCTCAACGTCTCCGGGGCGGGGCAGTTTTTCATCGATCTCGCTCTGGCCCTTACAGGAAAGAGCCGGGGAGGTCCCGCAAAGGCAGCGGTGGTTTCCAGCGCTCTTATGGGCAGCGTTTCGGGAAGCTCCGTGGCGAATACCGTAACCACGGGATCCTTCACCATTCCTCTCATGAAGAGCGTGGGATATCCCGCGCATTTCGCAGGAGCCGTAGAGGCCGCCTCCTCCACGGGAGGGCAGATCATGCCTCCCGTCATGGGAGCTGCAGCCTTCGTGATGGCTCAATTCCTGGGTATCTCCTACTGGAGCATCGTGACCGCTGCGGCGGTTCCGGCGCTGCTCTACTTCTTCTCCATCTTCGCCATGGTGCATTTCCGGGCGGGACGGGAGAATATCCAAGGAATTCCTTTGGAGAAGCTGCCCAAGGTAAAGGAAGTCTTTCGCAAGGGATGGCATCTTCTGCTTCCGGTAATCGTGCTCATCGTTTTTCTCGCCCTCGGCTATTCCGCCATCAAGGCTGTTTTCTGGTCCATCGTTCTTCTGGTGGTGGCAAGCTGGATAGGACCCCGGGAACATCGGGTTACTCCCCAAAGGCTCGTACAAGCTCTTATCGAGGGAGGTATCGCTGCGGTGGAAGTGGCCGCCGCCTGCGCCTGTTCGGGCATCATCATCGGCGTGGTGGGCATTACCGGGCTGGGGCTCGCTTTTACTTCCTTCATCATCGGCATGTCTCACGGTATTCTCTGGCTTGCTCTCATTCTCACTATGATCGCTTCCATCATTCTCGGTATGGGGCTTCCCACCACGGCGAAATACATCATCCTTTCCACTTTGGCGGCTCCAGCCATTCACAAAATGGGAGTTCCCATGATGGCGGCGCACCTTTTTATCCTGTACTACGGAGTTATTGCGGATGTTACGCCTCCGGTGGCTCTCGCGGCTTATGCCGGGGCGGGTATCGCAGGTTCCAACGCCATGCGCACGGGGTTTACCGCCCTCGGGCTCGCTTTGGCGGGATTTATTGTACCCTTCATGTTTGCCTACAACCAGGCGCTTCTTCTGCAGGGGCCTCTTCTCTCCATCCTGATTTCCACGGGGACCGCCATCCTTGGAGTCATTGCTTTGGCTGCGGCGGTACAGGGATTTTTTATGGCCCGGCTCAATATGTTTGAACGATTTTTCTTTGCTGGCATAGCGGTGATGCTGATTCATCCCAACATCTTCACCGATATGGCGGGGCTCGTGGTGCTCGTAGGAATGGGGTGGATACAGAAACGTAAAAACCTTGCGGCATAAGCTATTTCCGGGAGTACAACGAGAAAGGAGCGATGTGAAGACATGGGAAAACCGGTGATCAAGCCTGTGGTTTCGGCTCTCGAAGCCATACAATGCATAGGCGACGGAAGCACCGTCATGGTAGGAGGATTCAACTACGGAGGCATTCCCTACACCCTGGTGGATGCCCTTTTGGAGACATCCGTGAAGGATCTGGTACTTATCGCCAACGATACCGCTTACGATGACGTGGGGCACGGCAAGCTCGTCTCTCAGGGGAGAGTGAAGAAGGTGGTGGCTTCCCACGTGGGGCTTAACAAGACCACGGGACGTCTTTTTAACGAGGGAAAGCTGGAGCTGGAGCTGGTACCTCAGGGGACCTTCGTGGAACGGGTCCGGGCAGGGGCTTTCGGCCTGGGGGGAGTTCTCACTCCCACCGGCGTGGGGACCGTGGTGGCCGAGGGGAAGCAGGTTCTTTCCGTGGAGGGAAGAGAGTACCTTCTGGAGCTCCCTCTCAGGGCGGAGGTGGCTCTCATCCGGGCCTATCAGGCGGATCGAATGGGGAATCTTACGTATTTCGGCACCAATCAGAATTTCAATCCCGCCATGGCGGGGGCTGCGAAAATCGTCATTGCCGAGGTGGATGAAGTGGTAACTCCCGGAGCTCTGGCTCCGGAAAGTATCGTCACACCGGGTATTCTCGTGGATATGCTCGTGGTAAAGGGGGATTCCTACTATGCTTCCCGAACTTGATAAAGACCTCGTCCGTAACCGTATCGCCAAAAGGATAGCCCTGGAGTTCGAGGATGGGGACGTGGTGAATCTGGGCATAGGCATTCCCACCCTGGTTTCGGACTATATACCCGAAAAGGTACGCATTCTCTTCCAGACCGAAAACGGTGCCGTGGCGGCAGGCCCCAAACCCGAGGTGGAGGACCTTCGCTTCATCGGTGCCGGAGGAAGAGCGTTGAGCCTGATTCCCGGAGGTTCCTTCGTGGCCAGCGATATCAGTTTCGGCCTCATCCGGGGAGGGCATCTGGATGCCACGGTTTTGGGAGCTCTCGAGGTGGATCGGGAGGGAAATCTGGCGAATTGGATGATACCGGGAAAAATGGTTCCCGGCATGGGAGGCGCCATGGATCTCGTTACCGGGGCCCGGAGGGTTATCATTGCCACCACGCATTGCAACAAAAAGGGAGAATCCAAAATCGTGGAACGCTGCAGCCTTCCTCTTACGGGAGCTCGTGTGGTAAGCATGGTGGTTACGGAGTTCGGAGTTTTCCGGTATCTCGAAAAGGGGTTTACCCTCACGGAGATCGCTCCGGAAGTAACCCTGGAAGAGCTTCGGGAAAACACCGGAGCCCGTTTCGAAGCTGCGGAACCCCTGGGTACCATGCTGGGAGTGGAGGAGAAAGAGGAGGAGACCCTATGAGTTCCAAGCCCGTTATTATCGATGCCTGCCGCACTCCGGGAGGAAAGTTTGGAGGAGCCTTCGTCAAAACTCCGGCTCCGCAGCTGGGAGCTCTCGTGATAGCGGAGCTTCTCCGCCGTAATTCCCTTCCTTTGGGCGGAGAGGAGCTCGGAGAGGTGATTATGGGCAACGGATGGCAGGCGGGAGTGGGAGCAAATCCCGCCCGGATCGCCTCGGTAAAGGGAGGGGTTCCCGTCTCGGTTCCCGCCTTTACGGTGAATAAGCGTTGCGGCTCCGGTCTTCGGGCGATTATGGCCGTGTCGGATCGTATCCGTCTGGGGGATATGGCGGTGGGTATCGGGGGCGGCATGGAGAACGCTTCTCTGGCACCCTACATTGCGCCCGGGGCCCGGTGGGGGTATCGCATGGGGGAGAAAACCGTGCAGGATGTGCTTCATGCGGACGGACTTTTCTGTCCCCTGGCGGAAATGATGATGGGAGCTACCGGGGAAATTCTGGCGGAAGAATACGGGATCTCCCGGGAGGAGCAGGATACCTTTGCCCTGGGGAGCCATCGGAAAGCCGTGGCGGCCCAGAAAATGGGAGCCTTTGACAGGGAGATTCTTCCGGTGACCCTGAAGGATCGCAAAAAAGGGCAATATGCGGTCTCCGCGGACGAAATCCCCCGAGAGGATACGAGCCTTGAAAAGTTAGGGCGTCTTCCCGCTATATTCAAAGAAGGAGGCACCATCACCGCCGCAAGCAGCTCCGCCCTTTGCGATGCGGGAGCCGCAGTCCTGGTGGGAGATGCGGCATGGGCCAGGGCCCAGGGCTATTCTCCCATGGCGGAGATCCTGGGCTATTCTCCGGGAGCCCTGGCGCCGGATCACATGGGGCTGGGCCCGGTGAAGGCGGTGCCCAAGGCATTGGAAAAGGCGGGGCTTTCCCTGGAGGACGTGGATCTCATCGAGCTCAACGAGGCCTTTGCAGTCCAGGTCCTGGCGGTGCAGAGGGAGCTCGGGTTTCCCCTGGAGAAATGCAATATCTACGGGGGAGCCATCGCTTTGGGACATCCCATCGGGGCTACGGGGGCGAAAATTCTTACCACCCTTCTTTATGCCCTGCAGCGGGAAGATAAAGAGATTGGCCTTGCTACGGCATGTATTGGAGGAGGCCAAGGAGTGGCCATGGTGGTACGTCGGCTTTCCTAAAAAACTTTTCAGAAAGCGGAGGGGAAATCTCGCTCTTTTCGGGAGCGGAATTTCCCCTTCGCTTTTATTGAAAAATCCCAGGCCAAAGAAGCAGAACCGCAGGAAAATTTGGAAAGATCCAGGCAATCCGTGAAGGCCACTTCCTACAAGAAGAGACCTTCCCCCTCTTTACGGGCTTCTTCCAGAAGGGCGGTGTCTTTTGCGGCATCCTGAACGTCGCTCAATCCCCCCCGGCAGAAGAGAAGAGGCGTGTTCATTTTGTGAAGGGTACAGCTCTTCTGGAAGGAGAATATCAGGCCGTTGAAAGCGTCTTTGCTTGTATCCCCTCCGGAGGCTACGAGAATTCCCTTTTTTCCTTCAAGCCGAAGGGGGGCGTTCTGTGCCACGTAGGGGAGCAGACGGTCCCGAAGGGCCTGCATGGGAGCACTCCAGGCGTACCAGTAAAGAGGGGTCGCAAAAATCAGGTAGTCCGCTTCCTTTACCGCCGGATAGATTTGCTGCATATCGTCATCCATAATGCAGGGTTTGCCCGTGGTCCAGCAGCGCCGGCAATCCACGCAATCTCCGATATTCAACGAAAAAAGGCGAAACTCCTTAAGTTCCCATCCCTTTTTCAAGGCGGGTTCCACCAGCGCCCGGGCCAGGGTTTCGCTGTTGCCCTCTCTTCTCGGGCTCCCCAGAAAAAGACAGATAGATCCCATGGTCTATTCCCTCCTCAAGAGAAATTTCGGGGAGCAATTCCCCCGA
>DAIPKP010000002.1:0-125601 GCA_036769705.1 Synergistaceae bacterium | reverse complement strand
TAGCTATCTCTTCGGCTATCTCTCTTTTTACGGCTTCTTCAAGAGATTCTCCCGGCTCGACAAAGCCCGCAATGAGGCTATGCATTTTCGTGGGAAAGTGGGCATTCCTGGCAAGAAGGATTGTATCTCCCTTCTCGATACGGACAATCACTGCCGGAGAAATCCGAGGATAAAAAACAGCTTTGCATTTCGGGCAATAACGGATATGTGCTTCTCCTTCTTCCATGGGGATTGTAGGCGTTCCGCATACTCCGCAAAAACGTGTTCTTTTCTGCCAATATCGTATATGCATCACCTTACTGAATAGGGCAGAAGCTTCATGTCCATAAAAAGAGACAACTTCTCTCAAGTTCATAAAATGCACAGCATCTCCAAAACTTTCCCTTCCGGAAGAGGGAGTTTCCACCCAAAAGAGCTCTCGTCCCTGGTGTTTCCCCGCATAATTCCAGAGAGGCATCTCTTTTTCAAAAATTATCTTTTCATAATTTGTTTCAAGCATTTCTAGGCATTCTTCTTCTTTTTGCGGAAGAAGCATAAGGTTTTCTGAAAAAAGAAAACCTAAAGGTTTTTTGTTCTCCATATTGATTTTTCCTCCTGTTTTCGAAAGAAGACTCTTGAGAAAATGGCTCTTTTGGGAAAAACGCCGTATGTGTAGTATTTTACCCTTACAAAACTAATGTTTTTCTAAAAAACGTCGTGCTTCTTCTCTAGCTAATGCTATGGTAAAAATTATCGCTATCCATTACAAAGAGCACTTTTGAAGCGTAAAGAATTATTGGTGGTTTTTGCGGAATTCCTCCCAAGCTCTTTTGCTGGTATGATGGTATCACGAAAGGTTTAAAAGGTTGTATCCCTTTCCTTTAAGATTTTTTCCTATCAGGGAGGTGAGCTTATGCAGAAAGAACGGGAACGTGAAGAACAAAAAGTGAAATATGGTATTTCTCTTCTTACGGACTATGACATATTCCTTTTCCGTCAGGGAACTCACGGCAACCTTTGGGAAAAGCTAGGGAGTCATGAAACACTTTATCAAGGGAAACAAGGGGTCTTGTTTTCTCTTTGGGCGCCCGAGGCTGACAAGGTTTCCGTAATTGGGGATTTTAACTATTGGAGTAAAGAAAGCCACCCGTTGAAAAAGAGAGAAGACGGTTCCGGTATATGGGAGGGTTTTATACCTTCTCTCAAAAAAGGAGCCCTCTATAAATATATGGTGCAAAGAGGCGGATATGTTCAGGAAAAAGCGGATCCCTTTGCCAGAAGAACGGAAATTCCTCCAAAAACGGCTTCCATCGTGTGGGAAACTTCCTACCAATGGGAAGATCAGAATTGGATGGAGCATCGATGGGAAAAAAACAATATCCGTGCTCCCATGAGCGTTTATGAAGTACATCTTGGTTCCTGGAAACGTTCAGAGGGGCGTCATCTTTCCTATGCAGAACTGGAAAAGGAACTTGTTCCTTATGTTGCAGAACTTGGTTTCACCCATGTAGAATTTCTACCCGTTATGGAACACCCTTTTTATGGATCCTGGGGATACCAGTGCACGTCCTACTTTGCTCCTACCGCTCGCTATGGCCAGCCTGAAGAGTGCATGGCTCTGGTAGATGCTTTTCACAGGGCTGGCATCGGTGTTTTCTTTGATTGGGTTCCATCGCATTTTCCTACGGATGGTTTTGGCCTTGGCTTTTTCGATGGGACACATCTCTTTGAATATGAAGATATGCGTAAAGGATATCATAAAGATTGGCATAGCTTTATCTTTGATTATTCTTCCGGAGAGGTGCGAAGCTTTCTTATCAGCAGCGCCATGTATTGGCTTGGAGCTTTCCACGGTGACGGCCTCAGGGTAGATGGTGTTGCATCTATGCTGTACCTGGATTACTCGAGAAAAGATGGAGAATGGGTTCCCAATGAATATGGGGGGAGAGAAAACATCGAAGCGGTAGAGTTTTTTCAAAACCTGAATAGCATTGCATATAAAGCATATCCGGATATTCAAATGATTGCGGAAGAATCTACCGCTTGGCCCATGGTAAGCCGTCCAGTCTATGTAGGAGGCCTTGGTTTTGGTTTGAAATGGAACATGGGATGGATGCATGATACTCTTGATTATTTTTCTTCAGATCCCATCTACAGAAAATACAAACACCATGAACTGACTTTCAGCTTGTTATACGCTTATGCCGAAAATTTTTGTTTGCCCCTTTCTCATGATGAAGTCGTTCACGGGAAAGCGTCTCTCCTGGGAAAAATGCCTGGAGATGCGTGGCAGAAACGCGCACAGCTACGCCTTCTTTTTGGGTTTTTTTATGCTCACCCCGGCAAAAAACTCTTGTTTATGGGAGGAGAATTTGGCCAAACTACCGAGTGGGACCATGAAAAAAGCTTGGATTGGGGACTGCGGGAGAGTAAAGAGCATAGAGAAATTGCTCGATGGGTTCGGGATCTTAATAAAATCTATGCATCTTCTCCTGCTCTTTATCAGGAGGATGTTTCCCCCCAGGGATTTTCCTGGATTGATTGTCATGATTCGGAACAGAGCGTTATCTCCTTTCTCCGTTTCTCCGCTGGGAAAAAAGAGATGGTGCTTGTTGTCTGCAACATGACTCCCGTGCCGCGGAGTCTGTATCGTGTAGGGGTGCCTCAAGGAGGATCCTGGCAGGAGCTTCTCAATAGCGATGCTTTGGAATATGGCGGAAGCGGCTGGGGAAATTACGGATCTGTTGCGGCGGAGGAGTATGGCTTTCACGGAAAATCTTTTTCTCTTTGCCTCAATCTTCCTCCTTTTGGGATCCTTCTTCTCGCCCCTTCTGCTGAAGGCGAAGAGAGTTCCTATGGAGAATAAAATTTCCACCTCCTCCCTGCCTTTCCAAGAACGTCTTGGAGGAGTTCTTCTCCCTGTATTTTCTCTGCCCTCCCTTTTCGGGATAGGCGATTTTGGTCCGGGAGCTTTTCAATTTCTTAAAATAATACGGGATCTCGGGCTTCGTTATTGGCATATTCTTCCCTTAACTCCTACGGATACCGGGCGGGGGAATTCCCCCTATAGCTCGTCTTCCGCTTTCGCTCTCAACTCCCTTTTTATTAGCCCTGAAGCGATGCTTCAGGAACAGCTCGCTCAACCCGGAGATTTTTTGAAAACCCCCAGGTTTTCTCGAGAAAAAATAGATTATGTCAGAATAACTGCATGGAAAAGGGCGTTTTTGCTTAAAACATGGGAAAGGAATAGGCGGAGCAAAATTCTTCGAGAAGAGATAAGCGTTTTCAAGAAAAAACATTCCTTCTGGCTCGAAAATTATACGCGTTTTTCCTGCTTGAAGAAAAAAAACGGAAATCTTTCGTGGAATAGATGGAACCTACCTACTGAAAAGGGACATTTTCTCGCAGCCGATTTGGAAGAAGACATGGCTTTCGAAAGCTATGTGCAGTATCTCCTCTTTCATCAATGGCAACAAGTTCATGAATATGCAAAGGAACTTGGAGTTATGATTCTGGGAGATTTGCCCTTTTATGTAGATTATGATAGTGCAGATGTGTGGAGCTACCAAGAGCTTTTTCGATTAAACCAAGAAGGAGCACCTCAAGTTGTAGGAGGGGTTCCGCCGGATTACTACAGCAAAACGGGACAGCGATGGGGAAACCCCATTTACAATTGGGATTTTATGGCAAAACGAGAATATACTTGGTGGATTGAGCGGGTACGTCACGCTCTTGATATGTGCGATGCCTTGAGACTCGATCACTTCAGAGGTTTTTCCGCCTATTGGGAAATCGAAGCTTCGTGTCCGAATGCCGTAAAAGGCGAATGGAAGCCGTCTCCGGGGCAGGATCTCTTTGAGCATATGCAGAAAGCCTTGGGGAATCTGCCTTTTTTTGCGGAAGATCTGGGCGTTATCACTCAAGATGTTCATGATTTACGTACAACCTGGAAATTCCCCGGAATGAAGGTGCTTCACTTCGCTTTTGAAGATTATGCGAACAATGCCTATGCTCTTCATAACCACGATTCTTCTTCTGTCGTTTTCACCGCTACCCATGATAACAATACCAGCAAGGGATGGTTTTTGGAGGATCTCTCATCATGCCAGAGAAAAGAGATAGCAGAAATTTGCGGATATCCTGTAGGCGAAGGAAACGTTCATAGGGCACTCGTGGAAATGGCTTTGGACTCCGTGGCCCATACTGCCATCGTTCCTCTTCAGGATATTCTCGGATTAGGAAGTTCTTCCCGAATAAATATTCCTGCTACTGCGTCAGGAAACTGGGCCTGGCGTCTTTCTCGAGAAGATCTTTTTCTTCTTCCGAGTGAAGCGGCCTGGTTTTCGAAGAAGCTTTCATGGTCTGGCCGTTGCTAGAAGGGGGAGTTGGAAACATCTCTTCCAGGGTTACAAAACGGAACCCCTTTGCCTTCAAGGTTTTGATGATTCCTGGAAGCGCCTCTATGGTGGCATCTACGCCATCATGGACGAGGATTATTCCTCCTGGCTGGGTTCTGGCAAGCACTTTTTTTTCTATAGCTTTAGCGCTAATGCCTGTGCAATCTCCTGCATTGGCTGTCCAGAGAACCATGTGGAGCCCTTCTTTTTCTGCAGCGGCAATCACTTGCTTGTTGTAGTTTCCTCCAGGAGGGCGGCAAAAACGCGGAAAAGTTCCCAGAATCGAGTAAAGAGTACTGTTGCACATAACCCATTCCAGAGGCATATTTTCTTCGGGAAGCGTCACGAGATTGTTATGATAGTGAGAATGATTAGCAATAGTATGTCCTTGGGCCGCAATTTTTCGCACAAGGTACGGATAGGTGGCAGCCATTTTCCCTACGAGAAAAAAATTTGCTTTCACCTTGTTCTCTGCTAAAAGTGCTAAAATCCTTTCGGTATACCCAGGATGAGGCCCATCATCGATTGTGAGAGCGACCTGTTTACCTGAAGAACCAGAGGAAGCGGGGAGTTTCGAGAACACCTGACTTTCCGCTGGAAGAGAGGAGCAGAAAAAACATAAAAAGGATATAATAAAAACCAAGTTCTTTTTTTGTGATGAACGCAGAGCTTTCAAGGCTATGGCCTCCTTAGGGATGTCCAAAAAACTTTTGCCACGGTTTCCTACCATACGGATCAGTTCCGTTTTCGTCAAGAGACCGGCGCCACAAACTCGAAAAGAAAAAAATCGGAAAGCATGTTAAGGTTGTTGTTGAGCCTTAGACGAACTTGGTTTATAGTGATTCCAAGTTGATGCAAGAAGAATTGAGGTGAAGCTCTGTGAAAAACGATAAAATTCTGACAGAAGTTGGAACAAACGAGTGGCAGGTTGTAGTTTTTCTCTTGGGGGAACAATCTTTCGCTATCAATGTGGATAAAACAAGAGAAATTTTACGGTGGACAGGGGTTCGTTCCGTCCCCAAATCGAATCAAGCCATGCTTGGTATCGCAACAATTCGCGGAGAGGTTATCCCACTCATCGATCTTCGAAGATACCTGGGGATTGACCCGGTAACGGATCTTGAAGAAAGCAAGGTTATTGTTGCGGAATTCAACAAAATGAAACTTGGTTTTGTCGTAGATGCGGTGGAGCGAATTTACCGAATCAATTCCGATGAACTTGATTCTACCCTGACAGGAACTTTCCTGGGAGAAAATGCTCTTTACGTTATTAAAAGAGAGGGACGTAACATTCTCCTCCTTGATTACGAACGTATCGTACAAGTTGTAAACCCGCAGCTGGAAGAACAGTTCCATGTCGCAAAAGGCGTGATAAAAGAAATCTCTTCCCGTTTAGGAGATCCTAATCAGTACCGTATCCTCGTGGCGGAAGATTCGCCTCTTATTCGAAAACTCATCCAGGATGCTCTCGCAGAAGGCGGATTCCACAATGTGGAAATGGTAGGGCATGGTAAAGCAGCCTGGGATCGGCTTCAGGATGATGAAACCTTTTTCGATGTTCTTATCACGGATATCGAAATGCCTAAAATGGATGGGCTTACATTAACCCGTAAGGTAAAGGAGAGCGAAAATTTCGGTTCTCTCCCTGTTATTGTCTTTTCTTCCATCATGGCAGAAGACATCCGAAGAAAAGCGCAGAGTATTGGGGCGGATGCGCAAATAACAAAACCAGAAATCGAACGGCTTGTACATTTTGTAGCCGAGCTTATTTTAGCAAAAAAAGAAACCGCACAGCATTCCGCTTAGTTTTCTAAGAAAGCTATTCGCGTAAAAAACAACGTATTTCCTGAGGTTTTCCGAGAAAAGAACGAAATTTTCCGGAACCTTTCTTGTGTCCGCAAAATGTTTTAAAATCCACGACACCCTTGAACAAAAGGAGCTTGCGCATGGGGCTTTTACCATATTGGGACAGGGATATGGATATAGATATCGTTTCTTGGGCGAGCTATGCCTTGGATTTCCATCCCATTAGCATCAACGCTTTACATAGTAAGGAACTTGGCAAAATTGCGGCTTTTTCCATGGAAATCGGAAGTGAGCTTTTGTACATGAGAAGTTCCTCCATGGGGCGTGCCGGAGCGCTTTTCCCCGAAAGTATTATTGATCCGGAACGTTATCGGGAACACGCTCTAGGATTTCTTATGCTTTTTGGTTTTTCCAAAAAAATGGAGGAACTCACAGCGCTTCTTCTCGAGACAATTGATGAGGTGCAGGCGGGGATTACCCTTTGCGGTATTTGGGACCGATCGTTTCTCAAAGACGAGGTAAAAGTAATTGCTTTCATGGGCAACGATCCTTTCTTCAATGAAACCCCTTTCCTCGATCTTCTTGCCGAAGCTTTGCAGAAGGTTACGAAAGGACTGGCTCCAAAGGCATTTTTTGCCGAACAATTCGGGTACCGTCGGGCCACCATTCCTTATGAAACGGATAATGTCGTGGAACTTAGCATCTCCCAAATTCTTTTTGATTTTGAGATGCAGGAAACTCGAGAAATTTTGGGCCCAGCTCCACAAATACGACCGGATCTCAGGATGTCTCTTGCGGAAGCTCTCATGTCTTTGGAACAAGGATAGGAGGCTTCCATGCGCCCTAGTTGGGATTTTTACTTTATGTCTATAGCGGAGGCTGTCGCTGTTCGTAGCACTTGTTTGAGAAGGCAAATAGGGGCCGTTATCGTAAAGGATAAATATATTGTGAGCACTGGATATAACGGAGCTCCCAGAGGGGTTCCTCATTGTTCTGAAACAGGGTGTCTACGGCAACAATATAACGTCCCTTCGGGAGAACGACACGAGATATGCCGGGGAAGTCATGCGGAAATCAACGCTATCGCTCAGGCTGCTTTTGCAGGAGTATCCACAAAAGGAGCTGAACTTTATTGCACTACGGAACCCTGTTCTTTTTGCACAAAAGCCATTATCAACGCAGGAATTGTCAGGATAGTTTATATTTATCCCTATCCGGATCCCCTTGCTCGCGAGCTTCGCGAGATGGCGGGACTTTCTGTTTTGTGGTTACAAGAATTTGAAAGCAGCGAATTCTCAAAAGGCATATCATAAGATAGCGGCATATTTTCTTTTCGAAGCAGCTGCCTGTTAGAAAGGAGTTTCTGATGGATCGTCAGGAAGCATTAGATCTTTTTCATAAACATAATCATGAAATTACTCACTTGAGACATGCTCTTGCTGTAGAAGCTACTATGCGATACTTTGCGAAAAAATATGGCGAGTCTGAAGACCTTTGGGGGATAGTCGGATTGCTTCACGATATCGACTGGGAAAAAACCCAGGACACTCCGGAAGAACACACGGCTCTTGGAGTTACGATTCTGGAAGAAGCGGGATGTTCCCCTGAAATAGTCCGAGCTATGCGCTCTCATTCCTGGGGGCTTTTACAACAGGAAGTCCCTCCGGAAAGCACCATGGAAAAAGTTCTTTATGGTGTGGATGAACTCACGGGTTTTGTCACAGCGGTAGCTCTCGTACGCCCCAGTAAATCTCTTCAGGATCTTCAAGTGAAATCCGTCAAAAAGAAATGGAAGGATAAGGCTTTTGCTCGGGGCGTGGATAGGGATGTCATCCAGAAAGGTGCGGATCTTCTCGGAATTCCTATGGAAGAACTTATTCAAGACGTGATTTGTGCATTACGCCCTGTGGAGAAGGAAATAGGCTTAGGGGGCTGAGAACTTTCTCGTGATTCCCTTCAGCAGAGAGAGGACCTCCGGGTCCTCTCTCTGCTGAAGGGAATCACGGCTTGCTAGTTTTCTCGAAGACACTTGAGAAAAACCAGCAGGCAAAGCTTGGATAAAATGCGTAAAGGAGGAGAGGGATAATGATACGCGTGTTTCTGGCTGATGATCATCCCATGACACGTTCGGGCATTGCAGCCTATATCGCAAAAGATCCCGGGATGATTCTTGTAGGAGAAGCTGCGGATGGAAGCGAAGCTTGGGACAAAATACAAAAACTTCTCCCCCAGGTAGCTCTTATGGATATCCGAATGCCCCAGGAAGACGGCGTCGGAGTAGTTCGAAAAATCAAAGATGCGGGGCTTCCCGTTTTTTCTCTCATGCTCAGCTCTTACGATGCACAGCAATATGTCATGGCTTCCTTACGTGCCGGCGCCAAGGGATACGTTCTCAAAACCGCAACTCCTGAAGAGCTTGCACGGGCAGTACGTACCGTAGCAGGAGGAGGCATCTATCTCGATCGTGAAATTTCTCGCGCCATGGAAGATGATTACGTTCCAGAAGAGCTTTCTTCCCGGGAGAGAGAAGTCCTCCTCTATGCCGCCAAAGGCCTTTCGAGCAAACAGGTGGCTCAAGAGCTCTTCATCAGCGACCGAACCGTACAAACACACCTTGCTTCCATTTATGATAAGCTGGGAGCGAAAAATAAAACTGAAGCCATGCTTTTAGCTTTAAAATACGGAGTTGTTACCTTGGAGGATTTGATTGCGTGAAATCCATTCGTCGTAACGTCATAGCCCTTTTTCTTGCTACAAGCCTTTTACCTTTGACGATTGTTTTGGGAGTTTCCGCAGCAGGAATACTTGCGCATGAACAAAGCATGCGCGTAGTGGCAAGGACCTATGTGCAGGATCTTGCAGAGACGGTGGCTCTTCGCTATGAAAAAGATTTTATTATGGGAGGGGCTTCTGTATTAACTCCATTTTTTTCTTCTCTTATGGATCCTTTTGATAGATTCAACTTAAACTCTTTTCGCATGCCTGGCTGGGTCGCCATGATTAACAAAGATGGACAAGTGCTTACAGCAAGTCCGGAAATGGAAGCACTCGAAGATCTTCTCCCGGAAACGCTTCCTATCGGAAGCGCCAAAGAAATACGGGGGCGAAAGGGAGATGTGTTTACGGTTGCGGTTTATCCGGCGGGAAAGACGGGATGGTATGTGCTTGCGGCAGTTTCCTGGGAGCATCTTCTTGGTCCCATGAACCGATTTGGACCTCTCTGGAGTTTTATGGCAATCTTTTTAGGAGGAGTAAGTCTTTTAGGGGCGGTGCTTCTCTGGAAATGGCTTGTATCTCCTCTTCGGGCCATGGAAAATGAAATGTCTTCATTGCAATGGGGAGAGGATGCTCCTGCCCTTTGCAATGACACTCCGGTGGATGAAATATGCCGGCTCAGATCGGTTTTCTTTGATCTTGCCGAAACGGCCATAGAGAAACGCCGCTTAATGGAACGTTCCGTCTCCGACATGTTTCGAATTCAGGAAGCCGAACGAACGCATCTTGCTCGGGAAATTCATGATGGCCCTTTGCAGGGGGTCACGGCCTTCATGCAACAGGTACATCTCGCTCAAAGAGAGGAACTCCAGGGCGAACATGATCGAAGGCTTGCCATGGCGGAAGAAAGCGCTCGTCATGTTGTACGGGAACTTCGAGGTATGTGTGATGCCCTTTCTCCTCCCTGGATCGATCTCGGGCTTTCTCAGGCACTCACAGAGCTCAGTGAGCGTCTTGCCGTGCAAATGGAGGCGCGTATTTCCTTGGAGATCGAACCTGAAAGAGAAGATGTTCCAAAAGAGCTCGTGTTGGCTCTTTTCCGTATTCTTCAGGAAGCCGTATCCAACGCTGTAAAACACGGGAAAGCAAAAGAGATTCAGGTGAAATGGTATTCCGAAAAAGGTAATTATATTTTTGAAGTTGAAGACAACGGTACCGGTTTTATTCCTCCGGAAGATTTCTCCAAGCTTCAATATCGAGGACATCGGGGTCTTGCAAATATGGCAGAGCGTGTAAAACTTATTCGGGGGAATTTTTCCATTCAATCAACCATAGGAAAAGGAACTACCTTACATTGTGTTTTCAACCCAAAAGACTGGAATCTTTTAGAGAACAAATGAGCCTTCGCATTTCATAGTGCAAATTTTATGCGAAGGTAATCAAAGGAGGGAGCCTTCAGGGCATAGACATGATACTACGAGTTCTTGGAGCTGCGGGAGAAGTAACGGGATCCAATTATCTTATTGAGGTAGGCAAAAGCCGTGTTCTTGTGGATTTTGGGCTTCATCAGGGAAGAAATGATGACGAAAAAAACAAGGCCCCTCTTTCTTTTGCCCCCGATAGCATCGATGCAGTATTACTCACTCATGCACATCTCGATCATACGGGAAGGGTGCCTCTTCTCGCAAAAAGCGGTTTCCGGGGTAAGATTTTTGCTACGTCTCCTACGGTAGAACTTACTCAAGTCCTTTGGAAAGATTCCGCACACATCATGAAAGAGGAAGCGGAGTGGCGTTCCCGGAAAAACCTTCGCAAAGGACTCCCTGCGGTAGAACCTCTTTACACTGAAGATGACGTGGAGAACACTCTCCAGTTTCTTCGGCCTGTAAGCTACGACGACATTTTCGAAGTGGCCCCGGGAATAAAAGTCCGCTGCAGAGATGCAGGGCATATCCTTGGAAGCGCTAATTTGGAAGTATGGCTTCAGGAAAACGGAGAAGAGGTCAAGATTGTTTTTTCCGGAGACCTTGGACCTCAGGATACGGTGATGGAGCGTAACCCGGCACATATAGAAGATGCGGATTACGTAGTCATAGAATCGACTTATGGGGATCGTCTTCATAAAACAAACCTCGAAAGCCGTGAGGAATTTCGGGAAGTCCTCATGGATGCGGTGCGCCAGAAAAGCAAAGTCCTTATTCCTACTTTTGTAGTGGATAGAGCTCAACGAGTGCTCTATGAGATCATGCTTCTCCAAAAAGAAGGGGAGCTCGATGATAATATTCCCATTTATTTCGATTCGCCCATGGGAGTAAAGGCCACGAAAATTTATGAAAAATACCTTCCGCTTCTCTCTCGGGAAATTCAGGAACAAATCCAGCAGGGTAACGATCCTTTCAGCCCTGACAGACTGAACTACGTTTCAGGAGTAGAAGAATCCCGCAGTATAAACAACGTTCGTCAGGCAATTGTTCTTGCGGGAAGCGGCATGTGTAACGGAGGACGCATCATACATCATCTTAAGCATAATCTCTGGGATCCCACATGTCATGTTGTCTTTGTGGGATATCAAGCGGTGGGCACTCTTGGAAGACGTCTTGTGGAGGGAGAAAAATATCTTAAAATGGCGGGCGAGGAGATTAATGTAAAAGCCCAACTACACACTATTAATGGGTTCTCCGCTCACGCCGACCGAAGAGATCTTTTAAAATGGGCTGGAAATTTCAAAAATTCTCCTACCTTTATCGTAACTCATGGAGAACCGAAATCTTCCCTTGCCCTGGCTGAAGGGATAAAAGAGCTTGGGTACAGAGCAGAAGTTCCTGCTCCGGGCCAGGAATTCCGTCTCGAAAAAGGAAAGATTCTCCCCCCTGCAGCGGTAGATTTTCTCGGAGAAATTGAAACTCCCCGTACAATTCACCAGGAAAGTATTTTAATTGAAATAGCCGATATCGTTGCGGCCTTGCAGGAAGAGGAAATACCTGTTTCGGCAGAAGTGCTTTCACTCCTGGAATCTTCAAAAACACTTCTTGAAATTGTCCGCAAAAACACCCTTGCCAAGAAAGAGCACGTGCATTAGCTTCCTTTGGCATGGTTAAGCTTTTGAGAAAGAGAGAGAAGCCTTTTTGAGAACCTCTGTATACTTTAAACTTGTTTCAGGAGTTTTAATAGGTCTCTCTCTTTTTCTCTTTTGCAGCTATCTTTTTTTGAAGAGGGAGAAGCTTTTTCCTCTATCCGAGGGAACTCTTTTTTGGGAGATTCAGTACTATGGCAAAGGCGAAAAGCTTTCACGCTTAGCTCTGCTTGGGGAAAATTTTTGCACTGAAGATTCTTCAGAGCCCTTACAATATTTCTTCGGAACTCTCCAGCGTATTTGTCGCTCATCTCAGGCAGATAAAAATTCTCCCTTTTTTCTCCAAGCTATTATTATTTGGGACAAAAAGTACCAGAGTTGGAAGACCGCCATATTTTCCACGAGGAATTTCAAAGAAAACATGTCTTTAGGGCAAGGCAAAAACGTTGAGAGAGCTCCTTTGCCAAAACATTTCTCTTCTCGAGAAGATCTTCTTTTCTCTACATCCTTCTCAAGAAAGGATACAGAAAGCTTTACGCAAAGGGCGCGGGAAAACATGTTGCTTTGCTCGGAGAAAGCCAAAGATTTTTCCTTGACATGGAGTTTTTCCGACGGTGGCATGCTTGAGGAAAAGTGGCCCCATATTTTTGCGGAAATTCTTTTGATACAAGGGGATATTTATTTTAAAGGGGGAAAAGGCTTTTTCTCCTGGGAAATTGATGATTTCCGTAACCTCTTCGCAGGAAATTTTTTTGATAAAGCCAAAATCCTTCAAAGGGCGGAATCGGAAATGTATCTTCCTTCTTTCCTCCCTGCTCCCTTGATTGCAGAAGCAGGGGGTAATGATCTGGGGCTTTTTACGCTTTTTCTGCAAAAGAACCTCCTTTCAGGCATGAAAGAAGGAGAAAGAGCTCTTCTCCCAAAATCGTGGTTTCAGCTAGCTAAAAAAGCCCTTTCTTACTTTTTCGGAGAAACCGTTCCCTTTACCATTGTCCTCGGAGGAGAGAGCCGTATTTTTACTGTCTCTTTTCCGGGAATTTTGGTGCGCTTTCCCCAAAAAAATTATGCTGGATGCCCCAAAGTAGAGCGTTTTTGGAAAAGATTTCATTTTATCTTATCCTCTCCGGAAAAACTGGAAAATTTCCTTTGCGGAGGTTTTTCATCTTTGCCAGCTACAACTCTTATGGTCGCTGGTGAAAAAGAAATGCTCGGAGGATTTATCACGAAGGAATCTTTTCGGCTTTCTCAAAACCGAAAGAGCCTATATACTGTCTTTTTTGGAAGATCCCTCTTTTTGGGATGGATCATTCTGGATTTTTCAGCTCTGCATGTTTCTATAGAGCAAACCTTGCTTGAAGGCAGAGTGCTCGCAAAGATTCCTTTCGATCTTCTTGCTAAGATCAATTTTTTAAAAAATTATTGCAAAAAGATTTCCTTTCTTGGGGTATTGGGATGTGGTATTTCAGAAAATGGAAAAGGGACGCTGGTTATTTCAAGCGATATCTTTAATTAAAATGAAAAGGGACTTATCGTTTTTTGAGGAGGAGTTACATTATGGGTAAAAATGTCCTTGCTTTTCTTGAGGAACGTGGATTTATTGAATGGGTGAGTGATCCCAAAGCTCTGAGCAAACTTTTCGAAGAAGAAACCGTTACGGGATATATTGGATTTGACCCTACCGCAGATAGCCTGCATGTAGGGCATCTTATCCCTATTATGGGCCTTTCGTGGATGCAGCGTATGGGGCATCGCCCTATTTTTATCGCCGGATTGGGAACAGGCCTTATTGGCGATCCTTCGGGAAAAAGCAAGGAAAGAAATTTAATTTCCCTCGAGCAGGTTCAAAAAAATCTCGAAATGGTAGAAAAACAGTTTGCAAGGTTTGTCAATTTCAACAACAAGGAAACTGGAGCGACGATTATCAACAATTATGATTGGTTGGGAAAAATCAGTCTTTTGGATTTCCTCAGAGACGTGGGAAAATATTTTTCCGTAAATTACATGCTAAATCGGGAATACGTCCGAAGTCGTTTGGAGGATCCGGAGAAATCTATCAGTTATACCGAATTTACCTACATGCTTCTTCAGGCTTACGATTTTTACCATCTTTCCGTCCATGAAAACTGCTTGCTTCAGATGGGTGGGAACGATCAGCAAGGGAATATCATTGCAGGAATTGATCTTATCCGGAAAAAAACCGGAAAAGAAGCTTACGGGGCAACCTATCCGCTACTCCTTACGTCTTCAGGGAATAAATTTGGGAAAACCGAGGATGGAGCCGTATGGCTTGATGCAGAGCGTACAAGCCCTTATCAATTCTATCAATTTTGGATGAATACCGAAGATAATGACCTTCCCAAGCTCCTTCGGCTTTTTACGTTCCTCTCCTTGGAAAAAATTCTGGAGATCGAGGAAGAGGTCCGCAGAAGCCCGGAAAAAAGATCGGGACAAAAAATCTTGGCAGAAGAGGTTACACAAATTGTTCATGGAGAGCAGGCCATGAAACGAGTGGAACATGCGAGCAGCATACTTTTTGGAGCGTCCTTTGCCCTGGAGGATTTGGATAGAGATACATTGGCCCTTTTGAAACGTGAGGTCCCTGGAAGCGGAATGTCTCACTTGCCCGATACCATAGCGGACGTTCTTGCGCTTGCGGGAGCGTGTAAAAGCAAGGGAGAAGCTCGAAGGCTCATTCGGGGAGGAGGAGTTTCTCTCAACGGGGAAAAAGTTTCCGATGAAGCTCAAGCTTTGAATGAAAATTATCTCCTTTTCGGAGAATATCTTTTCTTCCGTCTGGGGAAAAAACGCTTTTTCATGGTTTATTTGCAGAGATAGGGTTTTTTTAGCATAAGGGACACGTTCTTTTCCTGTGGGGCGAGAACTGCCCCTTATGTTTTTTTATCATTAAAGAAACTTTTGAAAAAGCCGACAACATAAAAGAGGAGATTTGCCACCTGGAAGAAGGGAAAGAGCTTTTATTTACCGTTAGCTTTGTGGAAGGAACGTTTGAACCGTATCAATATGGGTAAGGAGGAAAAATATGGGAGTTTCCTGCATATGGTACATATCCAACGACGTCCTCCCTTGGGAAATTGCGGTATTACGCCCCATAGCAAAAGAAATGATCAAAAGGAACCACTCTCTCTCTATTTATGGATGGTCTCCTGAGGAGTGGAAGGAGCTTCCTTTCGTTCACTGGGGAGGGCTTAGTGGTTTGGAGAGAGGGGTCCGCAAGGCCCTGCACGGCAAATTATGGCATGTATGGGGGAAAATGCCCCGATGGATGTCTCTTGTTACATTTCGAGCCCACTTGCTTCATACAACCTGGAGAGGGCAGGGCGAAGCTTCTTGTGGAGTTCGCGTTTTTTTTGAAGGAGATTTCCCAGATCCTAAAGGATATCGAATTTTTCCTACCTTCGACAAAGAATGGTTGTGGAGCCTTTCAAATCTCCCTCTTGGAGTTTCTCCAAACTCCATCCCTATCTCCGTAGCGGTATCTTCGGAGCGACCTCTATATCCCGCTGCTATGGAAGCCCTGGAACCCTGGATTTCTGCTGTCCGCTGGATATCTCCAGGAGCTCTCCCCCGGCCCGGGGGAGAAGAGCTCCCTTTAACAAAAGAAATTTTTTCTTATTGGAAAGAATATGGAGGAGTGTTGCTTTTTCCGAATTCACTTTCTCTGTCGGACGTGTGGCTTGGAGGCTTTGCTTCCATGCTTGCCATTCCCGTAGTAGCTCCTTCAACTCCTTTGGCGGATGATTTTTTCGGTTCCCAAGGGTACATTCCCGTTCAGGGAAGTCTCTCTTCTCGGGAATCTTGGCTTCGAGCTCTGGACAGGGGAACATCCAAAGAAGGACGTAATGCCGCAGCTCGATGCAGAGCACGACTAGAAAGGCTTTATCCTGTTGAAGATGCTCTTGAAAGCCTTCTTCCCATATACAAACAGCATATGGAGAATCTTCTGTGATAAAAAAACGGGAATTTCTTCCTGGATTTATGAAAGCTCTTACGGGGTGGATCGCTCCGGGGAAACGGTATGATTTTTTAGTTTCTGCAGCATATGGCATGCTTTCTTGCTCGGGAATAAGAAAAAAGGTCGCTTTTCAGAATATGGACATCGCTTTCCCGGATAAACAAAAGGCGTGGAAGAAAGATGTTTTGAAAAGACATTATAAACACCTTGCCATTTCTTTGGGGGAATACTTTTTACTCTTGCAAAATCCTGAAAATATCGCGCAATATATGCGTCCGGAAAAGGATCCTCTTTTTCTCGACGAACTGCGCGATAATAAAAAAGGAGCAGTTATTTTAACGGCTCATATGGGTAATTGGGAAATGCTCGCAGCCTGGTTAGCCCATAGAGGATATCCTATGCACGCCATAGTGCGCCGTCACGAAGAAGAAGAAACCGAAGCTTTCGTGGAGCAGGCTAGAAACAGAGTAGGACTTCGGACTATATCAAAGAGCGAAAATATGATTAAGGTTTTACGAATGCTCCGAAAGGGTGCCTTTGTTGGCATCCTAGGGGATCAATATGCAGGCCCTGAAGGAATTCCTCTTCGCTTTTTCGGGCGGGAGACTTCCTGCTATTTCGGTGCTGCCGCACTTGCTCTTATGGCAAAAGTTCCTTTAGTTCCTGTAATTTCCTGGAGAGAGACACCTTTTTCCCACTTGGTACGCATATGTCCCCCTCTTTTCCCATTTCCAGGAGATGAAGAGGGGGAGAAGACATTTTCACGAGAAAAACGTATTGAAGACCTTACGGAAAAGGGGAACCGCTTGCTTGAAAATTGGATTCGGGAGCACCCTGAGCAATGGCTTTGGCTCCATCGACGTTACCGTTAGCTCGAAAGAGATTTCTCCATCATTTATGAAGATTGCCCTTGTTGGCCCTTTTTAGCCGCTATGGTAGTGCCTCCTATGGCATAATGATGATTCTGCATTTCCGAAAGAATGATGCGAACCTGTTCCTCCTTAGTGCCAAGACTTTCGCAAACTGCTTGGGTAACTTTCATCACGAGATCTTCTTTCATTTCTTGAGTTCTTCCCTCAAGAAGGTGAATCTGAATAATAGGCATGAGAATCCTCCTTAATAAACATGTTTTCATATTTTCTCCCAAAAATTCTCGGTAATACGGCGTATATTTTGGAAAATCCATTGCCCTTTCTATAAGGTCATAGTAAGCTATATCAAGATAGAAGGGCTTTTGAAATTATACCAGAAGAAACCGAAAAGGAGGTGCCCTCATGTACTATGAGCTTTTTTCCGATGGAACTATAACCCGGCTTCCGGATAACACCTCGATTCCCCATGGGCTGCCTTCAGGGATAACACCAAAAGTACTCCTCTTTGCCCCTTTTAACCGGGTTCTTTTGGGACATGTTACCCTTTCTGGTTACGATCGTTGGTTATGGGGGAAGCTGCATTCCTCGGAGTGGAAAGAAATGCAGCTTTACGAGGAATCCCGTTTAAGACTTCCCATGCCCTGGAAAGCCATCCATCTCGAGGGTAAAGCCGTGTCATCTTTACGAAAAGGCTTGCTGGGGCAAATTGCGCCTCCCGGAAACCACCAGGTAGCGTTGAATATGCTCAGGGAAACTCAAAGACATACGCCGGGGTTTGTTATTTTTGAAGCTTTGGATGATCAAGAATCTCTCTGGGAATACATCATCCGTGATCCAAAACTTCGGGCAGGCTATTGGGGGTTCCGCCTTGCTTCTCTTTGGGGCGGAAGTAGCATGATTGAAAGGGTTTCTCTCTGGCTTCGCATTGCTCGTCCCCTTTACGATGCATCTCTTTCTCGCCCTCGAATGTGGGGATTTCTTTCGTCTCCTTTTGATCCGGTTTCGATACGGCAAATCGAAGAACTGGGTTTCAAGAAAGATCAACTGGAAGTGTTGCGCAATGTAGAAGAAAATCCTCTTGCTTTGGCATCTTCCTCGGGGTACCTCATTCAATATGTCTTCGAGCCACAAAATTATCCGGAGATTCCTCGAGATGCTTTGCCCACATCCATGCTTCTGTATCTTCCAAGAAAAATATGGAATCAGGCTCGAGAAGAACGCCAGCTTTCTCTCAAAGAAATCTTCCTTTCTTCCTGGGGGTTTCTCGATGCTTTGGATGCAGAAGCTCGTTTCGCTTCGTATCTTGGGGAAACATCGGTTCCCTGTGAAGCTTCTTTCTCCTGACCCCGGAAAAAAGTTGAAAATTTTTGCTTTTCTTTGCAATCCCGAAAGCGTGCATGCATAAAAAATTCAAGAAAATAAGAGTAGATATTTTTCAGCGATTCTTCGTTGACGAAAACAAAGTAAATCTCTATACTTACAAGTTGCTGTATAACGCCTGATGCAGGTTCTCAAAAAAGAAAATTTATTCTGCCTGTATGCAGCGGAAAGGGGAAATGAAAAATATGTACGTGATTGTTGAAGCTGGAGGCAAGCAATATCGCGCATCTGAGGGTGATACGCTGCGCTTGGAAAAAATGGATGTTCCCGTGGGAGATACGGTAGTTCTCGATAAGATTCTCATGGTGGCGGACAATGATGATGTTCAGGTAGGATCTCCCTACGTGGCGGATGTACGCCTTTCTGCAAAAGTCGTTAGTCACGGAAGAGAAAAGAAACTTGCTGTTTTTCATTACAAACGGAAAAAGAATATCCGCAAATTCCAAGGACACCGTCAGTATTATACAGATGTCCTCGTGGAAGGAATTTCTCGTTAATAGCGAGTTGCGAGCTACTTCCCTCCGATTTTTGGGGGGGAATGCAAAAAAATGATATGCGTAAAGTTTTTTCGTGAAAAAGAGCTTTTTTGCGGAATCTCCGTGGAAGGCCATGCAGGATATGATGTTATCGGCAAAGACATAGTCTGTTCTGCGGTTTCCGCGCTTGTGCAGGCTCTCGAGGTGGGATTGCGGGACGTTATGAAATTTACCGATTCCACCGTACGCACGGAGCGAAACGATGCTGAAGGATATATGAATATATCCTGGGCTAAAGAAAGTGGTATCGGAGACTCCGTTGTTTTTCAGACCATTATGCGAAGCTTGTGGTCTATTCAAAAGGGATATCCCAAAAACATCCGTATTGAGGAGGTCTATTTCGATGAAGATCTTTAATCTTCAGATTTTTGCACACAAAAAAGGACAGGGAAGCAGCGCTAACGGAAGAGATTCCAACAGCAAGCGCTTGGGTATCAAGAGACACGATGGCCAGGTGGTGCAGGCAGGAACAATTCTTGTACGGCAACGAGGCACGAAAATCCACCCCGGCGAGAATGTGGGGCGTGGCAGAGATGACACCCTTTTCGCGCTACAGGAAGGGATCGTGCGTTATGGAACTAAGAGAGGGCGTAAGGTAGCGGCTATTGAAACCTCGGCAGAGGCCGTATAAAGGGTTTCTCCTTCTCGAACTCCATTAAAATCAGTTTGTTTTTTGGGGGCTTAGCCCCCATTTTTTCTATATTTTTCTTGGGGAGTTGTGGCAATGCGTTTTGTGGATAGGGCAAAGATTTATGTGAAAAGCGGAAATGGTGGCAACGGATGTATGAGTTTCCGCAAGGAGAAATTTGTTGCCAAGGGAGGCCCTGATGGAGGTAACGGAGGACACGGGGGCGATATTATTTTCGAAGCCCGGAATAACCTTCATTCTCTTGCAGACTTTGAAAACGCCAGGCATTTTCATGCGGAAAGCGGAGTGGGGGGAAAGGGCAAGAAAAAGCATGGCAAAATGGGGGAGGATCGCATCATAGAAGTTCCTTGCGGTACTTCCATATACGATGAGACTACCGGGCAAATTCTTGCGGAGCTTATGATTTCCGGAGACCGTTTTATCGTTGCCCCAGGAGGAAGAGGCGGAAGAGGAAATGCTCATTTCGCAAACTCCATTAACAAGACCCCTCGTTTTGCTGAAAAAGGAGAGCCAGGCAAAGAACTGTGGTTGCGTTTGGAACTCCGCCTTCTCGCAGATATCGGCTTGGTAGGATTCCCGAATGCAGGGAAATCCAGTCTTCTCTGTTCTTTCTCCAACGCCAAGGCAAAGATAGGAGAATACCCTTTTACAACGATAACTCCCAACCTCGGAGTCATTTTTACCGGGGATCATAGAATAACTGTGGCCGATGTGCCCGGACTCATTGAGGGCGCCCATGAAAACAAGGGTTTAGGGCTTTCTTTCCTTCGTCATATCGAGCGAACGGAACTTCTTGTACATGTTTTCGACCTGTCGCTTTCCGTGGAAATGGTATTGCAGCAATGGGAAATCCTACGGGAAGAATTTTCTGCCTACGATAAGAGCCTTTCGGAAAAACCCTTGCTGGTAGTAGGAAATAAAACAGATCTTATCGAAAAATCTTCGGAAGCAGTAAGGAATTTCCTTGCGTTTTTTGAAGAGAAGGGGATTTCCGCCTTTTTAACAAGCGCAAAAACGGGA
Source organism: Synergistaceae bacterium (assembly GCA_036769705.1). Classification (GTDB taxonomy): domain Bacteria; phylum Synergistota; class Synergistia; order Synergistales; family Aminiphilaceae; genus DAIPKP01. Next base: position 105,201 of record DAIPKP010000002.1, on the reverse strand, counting down.
GAAGGCGTTCCTGAGCTTGTAGAATATCTTATCTCCAACTATCTTGCCCATCCTAAACCTCAGAAGATTTCCCGATATTACGTTAATCAGAATTCACTGGAAGAAGGACGTGCTTTTTCAAGGGAACCCCAGCTTGTTTTCCTTGAAAAGGGGGAAAAGAACAGGATTCAAGTTTTGCATCCTCATTTAGAAAAAGCGGTGGAGCGATATGATTTTGATCAAGATGAGGCTCTGCATCGCTTCCACAATCTTCTTCTAAAATATAACGTGGAAAAAATGCTCCTTGCTTCGGGAGCTCAAACAGGCGATACTATTGTTATCGGATCTGTGGAATTTGATTTTGAACCGGAAATAGCGGAATAAATTTTGTTCTCTCGATATGTTCTAAAGACATAGTGAGGATTCCAGCAGTGGATAAACATGTTTTGAAAAAACGCCGCATAGGTATCATGGGCGGGACTTTCGATCCCATTCATTACGGTCATTTGGTAGCTGCAGAGGAGGCGTATTCTTCTTTACAGCTTTCAGAAGTCATCTTTGTGCCTACGGGATCTCCCCCTCACAAATCAAACACGTATGTCAGCCACGCAGAACACCGTTATACCATGACGCTTTTGGCTACTCTCGACAATCCTCATTTTCGCCTCTCGCGCATTGAAATAGAACGGGATGCACCGAGTCATACTATAGATACGCTTCGAGAGATGCAGCATTGGTATGTACGGGAAAGTGTGGAGTTCTATTTCATAACCGGCATGGATGCGGTGCTTGATCTTCATTCGTGGAAAGAGCCTCATGAGATCATACAAATGTGTCGTATCGTTGCGGTAGGACGGCCAGGATATGACACTTCCGGATTGGATCGTCTGTCTTCAGACATGGCGGATTCCCTTGTTTTTCTGCACATTCCGCTTCTTTCCATCTCAAGCACTGAAGTCCGGGGACGTGTGCAGGAGGGAAGGAGTATTCGTTATCTCGTTCCCTGGCTTGTGGAACATTACATTTACAAAAACGCTCTTTACATACGTAGTGGACGGTGATAAAAACAATGGCAAAACTGAAAATCCTTTTGGTGATTCTCTCTTCTCTTCTTGCCGTCATCGCAGGTGTTTCATATCGGCTTACGGATTTTGTTCTCCCTGAAGCCGAGGACATCAAAAAAAATGTTCAGTATGATATTGCTACCGGAGCGATTAATATCCTCCTTGTAGGAGAGGATAGTACGGAAGGGTCTCATCGTGCAGATTCCATCGCTGTAATTCGGATCAACGTAGACGAGAAAACGGTAAAAGTTCTTTCCCTGCCGCGAGATACCCGCGTAGAAATCCCAGGAAAAGGCTGGCAAAAAATTAACCATGCCTATGCGTATGGAGGAGTGGATTTGCTTCGCAAAACCACCATTAATTACTTGGGAATACCCCTAAATTATTATGTCGTTATTGACTATGCATCATTCCCCAAAATCATCGATCTTATCGGGGGCGTGGATATTTCCGTGGAAAAACATCTACGTTACACAGATCGTGCCGCAGGCCTCGTTATTGACATCCCCAAGGGAATACAGCACATGAACGGCGATACTGCCTTAAAATATGTGCGTTTCAGAAACGATGCTCTTGGAGATATCGGAAGAGTCAAAAGGCAGCAACGTTTCATTCTAGCAGTTCTAAGCAAGATAAAGTCTCCCAGCATGGTTGCGCGATATCCCAAGCTTGTAGGAGAGGGCATGAAAATGGTTGAAACGGATTTAAACCTTTCCCAAGCTTTGCAGCTTGCCTCATACATTCAACAGCTTTCCGTCACCGGGGATTTGCAATTTGCCACGCTTCCGGGATATCCCTCTTACATCAATGGGATTAGCTATTGGGTAGGGGATCTTAAAGCGGCTTCCATTTTTCTTGCAACCACCGTAGGGAATAGTTCTTCCGATAGTATGGCCGAATCCATGGATACCATAGATACTTCAGATTTTGATCTCATGGCTGAAAGAGACCTCCATAACAATATGGCCTCTCTCCTGAAGAAGATAAAAACTCCCATAGCGGTTTTGAACGGAGACGGCACAAAGGGTATAAGTGCAGCCACTGCCAAGAAACTTCGCGAATTCGGTGTGGACGTAGCCTATGTGGGCAATGCAAAACACTTTGATTATCACGCATCCCTTGTTTTATATCCTCCTCCCGGAACAAGTCCGGAAAACAGGGAAGCTGCGGAGGCTTTAAAAATACTTTGCGGTATTCCGGAGCGCTTGGTGCGAGAAGATAGCACAATAACCTATGTAACGCTTCTTCTCGGGCATAATTACAAAACTATCCAGAACAAAGTGGAAGAAAATTTCTCTCAATAGACAGGTGGAACTTAAAAATACCCGGAGAGAAGGAGTGTTACAACAGGTGAAAGGAGATAGAAATATTAATGAATGAAGAAAAACCAGCAACTCTTGACGCGGAAGACATAGAAAAACTTTGCCGCGCGTTGATAGACCATCTGGAAGGAAAGAAAGCGGAGGACCTTCTTGTCTATGATGTCCGGAACCTCGCTACGGGATTAGGGGATTTCTTTCTGCTGGCTACAGGAAATTCCTCGGTCCATCTGAAAACTCTCTATGAAGAAACCGTAGATTTTTTTGAGGCTCAAAATCTTACGGTACGCCAGGAAGGCCGGGAAAGCCTTCGTTGGAAATTGGTAGATGCCGGAGATATTGTAGTACACCTTTTTACACGTCAGGGACGGGAATTTTACGCTTTGGAGAGGATTTGGGGAGGCGGAGTTGTAATGTATAAAGGCGACGTCGAATCCTCGACAAATTTCGAAGTGTCTTCCAGCCTGTAAGATTTGCTTTTAGATAGTTCCATAAAGAAAAGACGGAAGTGGGTTTTCCGTCTTTTCTTATGTCCTATAATGTATCTTATGTTGCATAAAACGACCTCGCGTTTTTCAGAAAGTGGTTTCCGTGGTTTCCAAAGTTTTTTCCATGGCCACACGAATCATGGATGCATAAGAAGAAGGATCCAAAGAAGCTCCTCCAATCAAAGCTCCGTCCACATTTTCTTTTTCTAGAAAAGCACCGATATTCCCGGGCTTAACGCTGCCTCCGTAAAGAATTTGTATGGATTCCGCAAAAGAATTGTCTTTTATGCTTTTTAAAACAGAACGAATATGTGAGGCCATTTCCTCTGCATCTTCAGCAGTGGCATTTTTCCCGGTTCCGATAGCCCATACGGGTTCATAGGCGATGATAACACTCTCCTTTGTCATTTGGTCTTCCGAAGGAGTCAAAGCCTGGATAAGCTGATTTTTCACCACTTCCGCCGCCTTATTTTGAGAACGTTCTTCCTGGGATTCCCCTACGCAGTAAATGGGAGTCATGTGATGAGCAAGAGCAATCTGAATTTTCTCTCCCAAAAGGGTGTTCTCTTCGTGGAAATATTTTCGCCTCTCGCTATGTCCTATAATGACATAATTGCAACCCATTTCTTGCAGCATGGCTGCGCTTATCTCTCCCGTATAGGCTCCCTCCTCTTTTTCATGAAGATTTTGAGCCCCTATGTTTACTGGATATGAGGCACATAACTGCTGCATGATCCCAATGTTGACATAGGGAGGAAAGAGAAAAACATCCAGGGGGTGTTTTTCTTGAAAAGAGGTAAAATCCAAGTTTGAAAGGTGCTTTTTTAAAGAAAAGATATAGTTTGCACTACTCTTTGGAGTGTGAAACATTTTCCAGTTTCCTGCGATGCATAAGGGTCTTTTTTTCATAAAAAAGTAACACTCCTTTCTTCCAGTCATGAACATTTATCTCTTTAAAAAAAGAGTTTTCCGAGAGATTCCATGTGCCATAACTTAACAACATACTGATGATCAGGGGAAGCGGGCTGAAAACAACTGTTTTAGCCCGCTTTTTTCTATAGCATGTCTATGTGCTTATTCCTATATTGTTTCGGTTTTCATAAAAGGGGCGATTCCGGGGAGAATTTTCCCTTCGAAAAACTCCAGGCTTGCGCCTCCTCCGGTAGAAACATGGGTAACTTCCTGGGCAAGATGAAAGGCGTTGATGGCAGAAGCACTATCTCCTCCACCCACCACGGTGGTGGCCCCTCTTTTGCTGGTAACTTCCGCTAGGGCCAAGGCGACAGCCTTTGTTCCCTCCGCAAAAAGGGGATTTTCAAAAACCCCCATAGGCCCGTTCCAGAGTACAGTAGAAGCCTGCGATATTTTGGAAGCAAATTCTTTAGCCGTTTCCGGCCCGATATCGAGCCCCATAAGATGATCCGGTATGGATTCCGGAGAGAGCATTTCTTTCGATTTTGCCTCTGGCGTAGTGCCTGCAAGGATATCCCGGGGAAGGATAATTTCGACTCCCTTTTCCCGAGCTTTAAGCATCATTTCCTGAACAAAAGAAATCTTATCTCTTTCGCAAAGCGAAGCTCCTACGGGAAAACCCTGGGCCGCAAAAAAAGTGAAGGCCATTCCTCCGCCGATAAGAATGGTATCGACCTTCTCGAGAAGGTTTTCGATAACCCCGATCTTATCGCTCACCTTGGCTCCTCCCAGTATGAGAAGGAAGGGCTTTTTGGGATGATCCCGAACCTGGCTTAAAAAATCTGCTTCCCGAGCGAGAAGAAATCCCGCATAGGAAGGAAGAAACGCCGTGATCCCTTCGGTCGAAGCATGAGCTCTGTGAGAGGCGCTAAAAGCATCCATAACGAAAACGTCGAAAGGGGCAGCCAGGGCTTTCGCAAAAGAAGGATCATTCGCCTCTTCTCCCGGGTGAAAGCGAAGGTTTTCCAAAAGTACCACTTCATCACCGGATCTCTTTTGCATAGCCTCCTCTACTTTTTCTCCCAAACACGTTTCGCAGAAAAGAATTTTCTTCTGCAGAAGATTTTCAAGAGGAGCGATCAGAGGTTTCAAAGAATATTTTGGAACTATTTTTCCCTTGGGACGTCCTAAATGCGAAGCTAAAGCAATTTGCGCACCCTCTTGAAGAAGAGCTTGAATGGTAGGAATATGAGCCCGAATTCTCGTGTCATCCGAAACATGTCCGGAATTATCAAGAGGAACGTTACAATCTACCCGGAGAAGCACCCTTTTTCCCTTGAGAGCGGATGCATCAAAAAGGTTGAGTTGCAACGCTAAAGCCCCCTTTCAAGAATGTACTGCGTGAGGTCGAGAATCCGGCAACTGTAACCCCATTCGTTATCATACCATGCCAGGGTTTTTACCAAATTATCTACTACGGTAGTATGCATGGCTGCAAAAATAGAAGAATGTTGGTCTCCCACAAAATCCATAGAAACGAGATCCCGATCTTCATAAGCGAGGATGTCTTTTAGAGCTCCTTCGGCAGCTTTTTTCATGGAAGCGTTTACTTCTTCTACTGTGGTTGATCGTTCGAGCTCCGTGGTGAGATCCACTACGGAAACATCGGGAGTAGGTACCCGCAAGGCGCCGCCGTTGAGTTTCCCCTTGAGCTCTGGAATAACTAAAGAGATGGCTTTTGCAGCCCCCGTAGTCGTGGGAATGATAGAAAGGGCTGCAGCTCTGCCGCGGCTGAACTTGCTGTGCGGGAAATCCAGCGTTTTCTGGTCGTTAGTATAAGCATGAGCAGTAGTCATAAGCCCTTTACGGATTCCAAAGGTTTCTTGCAAAACCTTCGCTACCGGGGCAAGGCAGTTTGTCGTACAAGATGCATTGGAAATGATATGGTGGCTCTCGGGAAGATACTTTTCTTCATTCACTCCCAGGACGATCGTTATATCTTCGTTTTTTGCAGGCGCGGAAATAAGAACTTTTTTCGCTCCTGCCTGAATGTGTGCATTTGCTTTGTTGGCATCCACAAAACGCCCCGTGGATTCTATAACGATATCCACTCCGAGATCTTTCCAGGGGAGTTTGGAGGGGTCCGGTTCCGCTAAAACCGTAATATCTTCTCCCTCTACCTGGAGATTTGTTCCAGACAAAGAGACTTTGCCGGGGAAACGGCGGTGCACTGAATCGAACTCAAACAGATAAGCCAAGCTTTCGGGTGAAGAAAGATCGTTTATTGCAGCGATGGAAAAGGTGTACTTGGAGTGCCTCTCAAAAAACGCACGTAAGGCGAGGCGGCCTATTCTGCCAAACCCATTGATGCCAACTCGGACATTAGTCATGATTACGTTCCTCCTTTAACTCGTCATACTGAACAGGTCCGGAAATAACTTTTCAGTCAGTTTGGAATATGCGCGTCTTAAGATAACTGATGGATGTAAAGATGCTGTGAAGAATCAAAACCTGTGGCTGGGAATAGGATAGCAAAGAGATCAAAAAGGCTCAAGAGATTCTATTCTCTTGAAATTTTTGGAGAGTTTTGCAGCACGAGATGTTCTATTTTTTTTAGCCGATATTCCACAGTGCTTTTACTGACTTTTTTCTTCAGAGCATTCCCTATTTCCCTAAGGCTTAATGTAGGATTGTCAATGCGTAAAGATAATAGTTCTCCCATTTCCGGAGAGAGATGGGTATCCAGGCCGAGGCGTTGCGCTTCTTTACAGAAAAAAATTTGATGTTCCGAAGCCTGAAGAGATTTTTTGATATTCGCGTTATCGCAATTGACTATTTTGTTTGCTTTGTCACGCATGGAGCGTAATACTGCTATTTCGTCAAGCCGCAGTGCCACAAGAGGGAGTTTTATCATCACGAAAAAAGAATGAATAGATTGGATATCACGTATCATAAGCTCTATTTTCCCGTGACGGAGGCGTGACGAAGCTTTTATGGGTTCTTCCAGGTGTCGGAGGAAAGAAAGTACTTTTTCCATTTCCGAAAACTCGGGGAAACGAATAAGAACATAGTATCCGTTTTGGGGAAAATACTGTCTCCCTCCTCCTCCCCAAAGACCCGCCAGCCATAAAAAAACATGGCTCCGGTCCTCATCAAAAATGTACCGGTTGATTCGGAGAATTTCTTGCAATCGTTCTTCAGGCAAAGTAAAAACAGTTTTTTTAGCATAATTTTTTTCAGGTAGCTGGAGATTTTTTGAAAAAGGAGTTTCCTGCTCCCATTCAGACTGATTCCAAAGTTTTCGAAGCCTTCTAAAAATCCAGAGGCGGGAGCTTCTCAAGACAGGAGATTTTTTTTGCGAGGCGAGACTTCTATAAATTCCTGCCATCTCTATTTTTGCATGAAGGGCGCTTTCTATGGGACGACGGTTCCATTCGTCCCACATGGATTCATTATAATTTCTCATATTCCTGTGAAGGAGTTGCGTATTTGTAAAGGCGTATTATTTCTTCAGCAAGCCTGTTGCTGTTATGACGCAAAAGATCCCTCTCGATTGTAAGAAAATCCTCGGCGATACATGTATAATCCGAAGATTCCTTGGAGTCTGTAAGAGGTACTGCTCCATCCCTTTTGTATTTTTCTATGATATTTTTAGGGATAGTTCCGTTATTTGCAAAAACATAATCGGGCCATTTTTGAAGCAGTTTCTTGATCCAGAAGATATGGTCTTCGAAGGAAAGGAATTCAGTCTCTCCGGGCTGTGTCATGAGATTAGCCACATAAATAATGGGTTTCCCGGATTCCCGCAAGGCTTTTGCGATATCTGGCACAAGAAGGTTCGGCAAAACACTCGTAAAAAGACTACCCGGTCCGAGAACAAGGATATCCGCTTTTTCAATGGCTTCTAAAATTTCAGGTAAAGGAGTTACATCCGAGGGCTCAAGCCATATATCACGAATAAAAGAGCCTTCTTTGCTTATCTCCAACTCACCTCGAAGAATTCTTTCATCCTGAAGTTTTGCCGTAATTTGAATTGCTTCGGTGGTAACGGGAAGGACTCTTCCGCGAATTGCAAGAAGATTATTCATTTCCTCTACGGCAGTGCGGAAATCACCTGCAATTTCAGTAGCCGCAAGAAGAATAAGGTTTCCTAAATTATGCCCCGAGAGCTCTCCCCGATCGAATCTAAAGTTCAGGATATTATTCAGATAGTTGTCATCCTCCGCAAGAGCCACAATACAGTTTCGAATATCTCCCGGAGGGAGCATCCCCCATTCTTGCCTGAGTCTCCCCGAGCTACCTCCCTCATCGCTTACCGTTACTACAGCGGTAATGTTTCGAGTGTATCGCTTTAGTCCTCGCAAGAGAGTGGAAAGCCCCGTTCCTCCTCCAAGAGCTACGATATGCGGTCCCATGGAAAGTCGAAGATGCTGGGCATGACGAATCTTTTCCTCCCTTCTTCGCAAAAGAGAAGACGTTTTTTTTCGGGATCCCCTTTGTACATACAATCCCAAAAGAACAGTACTTCCAAAAATTCCCGCTAGGGCGCCAAGGAAAAAATCACTCCATGCTCCAGACACTAATATTCCTCCTTATCGATATCTCTATGCAGAACCCGCACAGGAATTTCGCAGGAAAGGAAGTATTCATGCATTTTTTCTACCACCGCCACGGAACGATGACGTCCTCCTGTACATCCTACCGCAATATGAATAAGGTTTTTCCCCTTGGTCAAATAATACGGGAGAACACTATTAATGAGGGAACACGCAGAATCCAGGAAAATTTTCGCTTCGGGGTATTGAAATACAAAGTCTAGAACGGCTTTATCTTTTCCGGTAAAGTAACGTAATGTTTCGTAGTAGTAAGGATTGGGGAGAAAACGAACATCAAAAAGGTAATTACAGTTTTCAGGAGTGCCGTATTTAAATCCAAAAGAAGAAAGTTCTAAAGAATAAACGTGCTCGAGGTTTGCGAGAATCTCTTTTGTGATAATATGTTGCAGTTTTTGGATGGAGAGCGTAGACGTATCTATTACCCTGTCTGCCAGGGCCTTAATTGGAGAAAGTAGTTTCCGCTCTTGCTGAATTGCCTCATACAAAGAAAGTCCCCGGAAAGGGTGCTGTCTTCGAGTCGCTTCATAGCGCTCCAGGATTTTTTGGTTTTCTGCATCAAAAAAAAGGATGCTTGTTTTTTCGATGCGGGAACGAATTTCGTGAGCGATGAGAGGAATTTTTTCAAGAAAAACGTCCCCCCTGATGTCAATTCCTGCAGCTACTCCCTTTTCCAAAGCTCCTTTATGGTGTTGCAGTATGTCTATCAGCTGTAGCAATAGTGTAGGAGGAATGTTGTCGATAACAAAAAAGCCCTGGTCTTCGAACATGTTAAGGGCTGTGGATTTACCACTTCCGGAAATCCCCGTAACGATAAAGAAACGAGGTATTTTTAAGGGTTTTTCTTCGGCGTTTACGCTTCCTTCAACGGTGATGTTCATGTCCACATTCTCCTCCCCAGCCCTGAGCAATTTCTACGGCATGCCGCAATGCCGGAGCGACGGCCTGAACACATTCCAAAGCTCCTCTCCTGCTCCCCGGAACGGAAAGGATAATACATTTTTCAAACAGCACTCCTCCTCCCCTCGAAAGGATGGCCTTCGGGTTTTTTACAGCAGAGCTGAGGCGCATAAACTCCCCAAATCCAGGAATAACTTTCTCACCCATTTCAAGAAGAGCATCGGGAGTAACGTCTCGAGGGGATATACCGCTCCCTCCCGTAAGGACTATAATATGACATTGGTTTCCTTTGATCCAATTTCGAAGAGTTTCTTGAATTTTATCTTTTTCATCGGGCACAATAGTGTAATGCGTAACATCGACACCAATTCTTTGAAAAAAAGAAACTAAAGCAGGTCCGGATGTATCCTTTCTCTCTCCCCGGCTTCCTTTATCACTTACCGTAATAACTCCTCCTTTAAGAGGAGGAAAAAAACGAAGTGATGCAGAAACCTCCAGAGAGGTCTCTGCAAAAGAGGTGATTTCGCATTTTTCAGAAGAAGAGAAAGAGATCCTTCCCCAACATGCATCTTCTTTGCCGTTACTTACATACCAACCGAGCGGAAGTGCTTGAGCCGGAGAAACTACTATTTCTTCGGCCTTTTCCGAGGAAGAAAAGGCATGGTTTTTTTTGTTTTTCCCCGGGAAAGACAAAAGCAACTTCCCCTTCTCTTTTTCCGTGGGAGCGGCATAAAGCGTGGTGGGAAGGGATTGCCCTTCGACAGGGCTATAAATTTTCAGAATCCGGGCAGACTTGGGCTTCATTATATTCATAGGTGCCACTTTTTCCTCCCGTTTTTCGAAGCAAACGAATGGATTCGATAGACATTCCTTTATCGATTCCTTTACACATATCATATATCGTAAGAGCCGCTACGGAAACCGCAGTAAGAGCTTCCATTTCCACACCGGTAGTTTCCTGAGCTTTAACTGAGGCTACAATGCGTACCGATTTGCGTTCCGGATGCATTTCACATAACACCCGTACTCCGGAAAGCATAATCGTATGGCATAGAGGAATCAACTCCGGTGTTTTTTTGGCTCCCATTATTCCGGCTGTTTCCGCAATGGAAAGGACATCTCCTTTGCGTACTCCTTGGTTTTCCAGGACACTCCACAAATGTTCCGGAAAAGAAATCCACCCTTCTGCGAAAGCCTCGCGAAGAGTTTTTTTCTTATCCGACACATCCACCATGAGAGGGTGTCCTTGGTGATCCAAATGTGTAAAAACCATTATTCTTATCCTCCTATGGAAGACATGTGGCAATTACCTATGTGTGCTATTTTTTGCCACGTCTCTGGTTTTGCCATCAAAGCTTTTTGCATAATAGCCCAAACCATCTCCGGGTTTTTCGAAGCAATGGCATTTTTTAAAGAAAAAGTATTTTCCGAGAAAAGGCAAGGTTTTACTTCCCCTGTTGCGGTAATACGCAAGCGATTGCAGGTGGCACAAAAATGATGTGACACTGCAGCAATAATGCCGAGTTTTTGTCCCGTCTTTTTATGGACATAATACTCTGCGGGACCAGCACTATGGTCTTTTTTATTTACGAGTTGCCACGAAGAAGGATCCGGAAGAATCCGAAATATCTCGTCGGAAGAAAGGAAACGATCCCTTCCCCAAACATCGTTATCCAAAGGCATAAACTCAATGAAACGCAAGGTAATCCGTTTTTCCCGAGCAAAGGCTAGAAGATCCATAATCTCGTCGTCGTTAAAACCACGCATAAGCACGGTATTTATTTTGATTGGAAGCTTCTCACGGCAAGCCGCATCAATGCCATCTAAAACATTGGAAAGGGAGCCGCATCGCGTAATTTCCTTGAATTTTTCCGGATTTAGAGAATCAAGGCTTATATTCACTCCGGAAATTCCAATTTCCCGAAGCGCTACCACATGTTCTGCGAGAAAATGCCCATTTGTGGTAATGGTAAAATGCATGTCTGGTAACGTTTTCTTAGCTTTATCAAGGAAATCCATAAAACCTTTACGTACGAATACTTCTCCACCAGTAAAACGAGTCTTCTTTATTCCCATCTCCCAAAAAGAGCGAAGTAAAAAAAGCACGTCTTCATAGGAAATGATTTTTTCATGTTCGATAAACGGGATCCCTTCAGCGGGCATGCAATATTGACAACGGTAATTACACCTATCCGTGAGGGAAATCCTTATATATGTAATGTGACGCCCCCGCTTATCCTTTAACTGTTCCATCGATAACCTCCAAGTTCTTCTATGGCCTTTTTCCATTCTGGATCCTCGGTAGTTTTTAAAAAGGCTTGAATTCCCGGATGAGACATGTACCTCTGGGGAATAATGATTTCAAAAGGCTCCTCACAGAGAGGGATAAAATCGAGAGAAAAAACATCTGCCGCAGCCTTAATGCCAATCATGGCTTGGACTTCTCCTCCGGCAATCATGGCGGCTCCATGAACATGGCCTGAACAAAGATGGTCGTATCCTTTTATTTCACCAGGTTTCATCTTCTTTTTTTGCAACAGCATGTCAAGAAGCGATCTCGTACCGGCTCCCATCTGGCGATTGACAATTGTAACATCCTCCCGGAGGAAGTCCTCTATGCCGCCAATCTTCAGGGGGTTACCAACCTGTACGATGATACCTTGGGTACGCCAATAAAGAATTTGGCGGTACATGTCCTGAAGTCCTAGTTGAAGAAGAAAAGGAGTATTGTACTCTCCCGATTCCGAATCCACGAGATGTGTTGCTCCAAGATGTGCTTCTTTTCTTTTTAAAGCTGCGAGACCGCCCAGGCTCCCAGAAGAGCGTATTAAGAGCTCTCCTCCATAAAAGGGAATTCTTCCTTGGATAAGGTCGATACCGGGGTCATTAGATCCTTGATAAAGGATTTTTGCAAAATCGGAGAAATCCTTTTTTAGCCAAACATTCAGAAGATCGTTTTTTTGATATTCATAGGATTCTTCCGGAAGTATCGCGATTGCTTCAGCTTCTGCCATGGATCGTAAAGAGCTCGATCCGGAGCGGAGGGGAAAGGTATAAAGCGTATCGTCGATCTCGACTGTACGTACCCGAAGCCACTCTCGCACGCCTCTCGAAGAGGAATAAGGGGTAAGGAGAGAAGCTTTCCTTTTCCCCCTTGGGAAAAGAGAGTCCAAGAGAGTTTCGCTCTTGAAAGATCCCTTACGCATAAGGGCAATAAGAGGATATACGATCCCCCATAAAGTAACCAGAGTCGACATAGGGAAGCCTGGTACTCCCACAACAGGGACATCCTGAATGGCTCCAAGAATGGCAGGCCGCCCAGGTTTAGTCCGTACTCCCCGAAAAAAGATTTCCCCCATGTCTTGTAAAATTTCGAGGGTGTGATCTCTTTTTCCCTTTGCAGTTCCGGCACCGATAAGAATGATGTCCGAAGTTTCCAAGGCGGCAGAAACCGCTCTTTTTATATCTGCAACATTATCTTTTACGGGAGGAAACGTGTGCGCAGAAACGCCCCATTCCTCAAGAGTTTTCTGTACCAGGAGAGAATTTGTATTAAGGACTTTCCCTTTAGGCAAAGAACTGTTCCCCCAAGTTTCAAAAGGAACAAGCTCTTCCCCCGTAGGAATAAAGGTAACCCGGGGCAGAGAGAAGACTCTCACCGAATCTATCCCGGCAGCAAGAAAAAGAGATGCCAATTCGGGAGTAACTTGTTCGTATACTCTTCCGATCAAATTCCCCTGGGAGACATCTTCCCCAATGGTTCTAATATTTTCCCAAGATGAGACGGGTTCTTGAATCAAAATAGTGTCCGCCGCTCCATAGGAAACATCTTCAACCATAATGACGGTATTGAAGGGTTCCGGCACGCAAGAGCCGGTGTTGACCCAAAAGTAGTTATCCGGTGATATCGATTTCGGGTTTGTCGGTGTAGCGCCGTAAGAATCCGAAGCGCAGAGTGCAAAACCGTCCACTGCAGAAGCATGATAATGAGGGATGTTATTTCCCGCAGTTATAGAGGTAGCCAAAACACATCCTACAGCTTCGGATGTGGGACGCAGGTCCACTCTTTTTTTTTGGAAAAAAGATCTTTTTTCGTATGCTTCGCTTATAATTTGCCAAGCCTCTTCAAGCGCGACATGGCTTCTATATTTCTCTACCATAGCATGACCTCCACAGAATCCCCTTTTCGAAGAGTTTCTTGATCTTCCTGAAGAACGATGAAACCTTTTGTTTCCCGAAGGGCTGAAATATAACCGGACCTCGCTTGCCTGGGAATGACTTCTCCCGAAGGTGTAAAAGTGCAGGGAATAAATTCTTCAACCCCCGTTTTCCCTATGACATCGCATGCAAGAATAGTTCTCACTACGGACAGACAAGGCTTTTCAAATCCGAGCATGGATTGAAGCAAGGGAAGAACAACACTCAAAAACACCACTATACAAGAAAAAGGGTGCCCCGGAAGGCCGAAAGCAATCTTGTGCTCTTGCCGGTTCCCTGCAATAAGAGTGGGCTTTCCTGGCTTTATATTGACTCCATGCACTAAAAGCCCTGGAGAGGAAAGGTTCTCACGAAAGAGGGCTTCACAAAAATCCCGGGTACTTACGGAAGATCCGCCGCTAACAAAAACAATGTCATTTTCTTCCAGAGCGGAAACAAAGATTTTTTGTAATTGAGAAAAATTATCCGGAGAAATTCCATAATAGGAAGTAATGCATCCCCATTCTTCTAAAATACTTCGAAGTACCCAGCTGTTAGCATCTCGTACGCATCCTCGAGGAAGCTCCCGAGCCTCTACGGGGAGAATTTCATCTCCGGTACTTATAATTCCTACTCGTATTTTCATGATGGGGATTTGAGTTATTCCTGCGGACGCAAGTAAGCCGATATTCGCAAAATCTACTTGTTCGCCCCGACAAAGGAGAGGATTACCTTTTAAAATTTCCTCTCCTCGAGAGACAACATAGTTCCCCGAAGGAACGCTTGAAGGAATCTCTATAAAATCTCCGATTTTCAAAACGTTTTCCTCCATGATTACGGAATCGAAATCATGGGGGATTTCTCCTCCCGTGTATATGCGAATGGCCGTTCCTGGAGCTCCTGCCCTTTCAGGGGCTTTGCCCATGGGGACTTCTCCTGTAACTGTAAGAAAAGCGGGGGAAGAAGATGAAGCTCCTTGCGTATCCGAACTCATCACAGCATAACCATCTCGGAGGCTTCTTGAAAAAGGAGGGTAATCCAAAGGGGAAAGCACATCCTCGGCAATATGTTTTCCAAAAGATCTCTCAAGGGGGAGAGTTTCCGAGGGCATGCTCCAAGGAAAAGCAAGAGCGGATTTTACTAGGGGAAAAACCTTTTTTCTAGATGAAAGCGATTTAAGGAATTCCGGCATGTGAGTATTTTTCTCCTTATTTTAAAATAATGTTTGAGGATTACCGAAAATCCCAAGGAAAGCAAGGATAAAAAATGTTACATATGCACTACAAGAGTGGGATATCCTTTTTGCCGGAGGTTTTTTTCAAGTTTTTCCGCATCTGCTCGAGTTTTTCCTGCAATCACACGAACTCTATAATAGGTTTTCCCATTAACGGTTCCCGTGGTGATAACAACATTTCCTTCGGTTTTTTGCAGTTTTCTCATCAGCGAATTTGCCTGATCACGTTGCGTAAAGGCTCCTACCTGAACCCCCCAAGAATAATCTCCGAGACCTGAAGCAGGTTTTGATGGCGGCGGAGAGGTTACTTTTGGAGTTGCAATATTTTGAGGTTTAGGCTTTGCTTGAGGAGCTACAGGCTGATCTTTACGCGTAACGGGAACCGCTATCTGTATAGAAGAACCCGTCTGTAAAACGGGAGTCGGCACATTTTCCGCTTTCCCCGGGTTTCCCACGTAATTTTCTTCTTGTTTTTTTTCTCCCGGCAATGCTATTACGGGTTCTTTTTCTGCAGAAAGATGCGATTCAGGAGAAACTATCGACGCACTATCAGTTTTCCCTGTTCCAGGAAGAAAGAAGAGCTTGACACCCACCACGAGCAACCCCAAGGCAACAATGCCTACAAGAGGAAGCATTAATTGTCCAAAGGCAAAAAGCGGTCGTCTCATTTTGTATCGTCGTGTTCTACGGGTTCCCATAATTTCCTCCCACACCTTTTCTTGCACACACTCGACCGAAGGCTTTACTTTATTGCGTACATTCAATAAATAACAAAAAATCCTTCCCGGGCATTCTCTAGAAATATTTTTAAAACGAACAAAAAAATAAACTGAAAAACTCGACCCGTATTCTGGGAAAAGGAACGCCCGGGAAAACAACCCTCTCATCTGTTTATATTGTTGTACTTGTTACCACGCGAAGAATCAAGCGGTATACCTCAAAAACATCACTCATAAAGATTCCCAAAAAAGCTTTTAAAAAACGTAAAGGAATTTGAAGGAATCAGTTTTTTTGTTTTCTTCTCAAGATCGCAGGTTTATCGATCTCCTCCATAGGAAGTCCATTGATAACAAAAAGATCTTCCCCATCCGTAATGGAGCGCACTTCCCCTTCTTCAAGCTCCAGCCTTTTGCCTCCGTGAGTTCTGTCCGCAACCTGTCCGGAAACGGTTTTTGAACCGGATAACAAATGAGTAAAACCGGTAGCAATAACGGTGATCATAATGGATTCTTCCATGGAAGGATCCAGCACGTGCCCCCAAATAATACTTGCGTCTTCATCAGCGGCTTCGGTAATAACTTGAGCTACTTGATGGATTTCATGAATACCGACGTTAGGCCCGCCGGTAACGTTGAAAAGAACTCCCTTTGCGCCGGTCATAGAGGATTCCATGAGGGGGCTGTTAATGGATGCTCGCGCTGCCGTGTGAGCACGATCTTCCCCGGAGCCTTCTCCTATTCCCATAATGGCAGAACCCGCATTGCTCATGACAGTTTTTACATCGGCAAAGTCCACGTTGACAAGGCCCGGGCGAAGGATAAGATCGGTTACGCCCTGAACAGCTTGACGAAGCACATCATCCGCCAAGGCAAAAGTGTCGGAAAGAGGCGTCGTTTTATCTGCAAGCTGTAAAAGCTTGTCATTAGGAACGACAATAAGGGCATCTACTTTATCGCGAAGACGTTCGATACCTTCGTTGGCCTGGGTAATACGCCTTTTACCTTCAAATTTAAAAGGCCGGGTAACTACCGCTACTACCAGAGCTCCCAGCTCCTTGGCAACTTCTGCAATAACGGGAGAGGCTCCCGTGCCCGTTCCTCCGCCCATTCCGGCTGTGATAAAAACCATATCCGCGCCGCCCAAGGAAGCTTTTATTTCATCCGCAGACTCTTTCGCAGCCTGAAAACCTATCTCAGGATTTGCACCCGCTCCGAGCCCTTTCGTCATTTGCGCTCCAAGAACGATTCGGTTTTTCGTCTCCGAGCGTTCCAAATGAGCGATGTCGGTATTGGCAGCTATAAATTCAACCCCCGCCACGCCACTTTGAACGATATGGTTAAGAGCGTTATTGCCTCCTCCGCCTATGCCAACAACCTTTATAACTTCTCGAAACTGTCTCGTGGGTTCTTCAATTTGGAACATCTCAGGCATAACGAAACCTCCATCCCCGTACTTCTTTATTATTTTGTGTCAGGAAAACTCTCGACTTGGGTAAACTTAAAACAGCTCTTTCATTATATCCCGCAGAGTGTTAAAAGCACTCCCCTTTTTTAAAGGCTTTCGGTTTTTCTTTTTCGAAGTTCCTCCCTTAGGGAGAAAAACCTCTTGATGTACGTCCTGATCGGGATCGATATATTTCATGGGGTTTTTTTCTTTTTCCACCACGTAGCGGATAATGCCAGCTGCAGTAGCGTATTCCAAACCGCTTCTTCCTGGCGGAAGCTTTTGATTATCCGTGGGAAAAGCCAGGCGTACCGGAAGATCCAAAGCATCTGCAAAAATATTCTCTACTCCTGCAGTATTTGCGACTCCTCCAGTAAGGGCAATTCCAGCGGGAAGCATAGTAATGCCCGTTTTTTTAACTTCTCTTTTTATGTACTGCTCCGTAAGTTCTTCGAAACGGCATCCCACAACATCCAGAACATCCTTCACCGTACACACATATGTTTTGCCTCGCGAATCGAACTCAAGCTGATCCGAATAGGATGCGGGATCTTCATCGAGAGAAACTTCCTTTTTCAACGCCTCCGCTTTGCTCAAAGGAATTCGTAACACGCAGGCGAGATCGTTGGTGATATGATCGCCTCCTATGGGAATGACCGAAAGGTATTTTGGTTTCCCGTCCGTGTAAAGGGCAATGCCGGTTGTCCCACCCCCGACATCAATCATAAGAGAGCCCGCATCAGTCTCTTCCGAGGTTAATACTCCAAGGGCACTGGCAAGCGGTTTTATCACAAATCCTTCAAGCTGCAAACCCGCTTTCCTGATACAGGTGGCCACATTTTGTACGGCCGCAGTAGGCATAATTACCGATTGGAGTTCAATTTCCAGACGCACACCAGTCATACCGAGAGGATCGTCGATACCCGGCTGACCGTCAATGGAATAAACCACGGGGATGGTATGAAGAATGCTTTGATTCGACGCTACCGTCACCTGAGTACGTGCAGCTTCGATAACCCGCTCAATATCTTCACGGGTAGTTTGCCTGGGAACACGACCAAGAGCAATCATGCCCTTGGAGTGGATGCTCTGGACTTCTCCTCCTCCGAAAGCTACGGTAACACTTTCTACGGGAAGTCCCACCATTTTTTCCGCATCCTCCACGGCAGCCCGGACAGATTCAACAGCCTGCTCAAGATTGACAATAAGCCCTTTCCGTATCCCTCTGGATGGAGCTTGACCGATTCCAATTATCTGAGCGTTGGCGGAAGTCTCATCCCGTTCCGCGACAACAACAACAACCTTACTTGTCCCTATGTCCAGCCCAATAATTAGATTTGGCAGACTGTTCAAAAGACCTCTCTCCCTTCACAAGGCAGGGTTAAAATAATTCCTGTACGATGATTTTATCCGGGTACGTCGCATCAATGCGCATTTTTTGAGAAGTTCTTTTTAATTTTTGAGACAAAGTTTCGATAGCTTTGTCTACATTTACCCAATACTGCGGTTTTTCTCCATCAAGAACTATCAAAAAATTTTCAATTTCAAGGAGTACTTGAAAATGTGTTCCCTTTTTCTGAACGGTAAAAGCCGGAGCTTTCTTTAAAAAACTGCTCCCGGAAAGGATTTGAATATATTTCTCTATTTTATCCAAAGGAGCGAGAGCATTGCAAACTTGCTGTCCAGGAGAGCCAGAAATTTGAGAAAGTGCCACGGGCGGGTTAAGCCCTTCTCCCCAAATAATTCGAGGAACCGAAGGAGATTCTTTTTCTTGAGAAAATCTCCAAGCCCTTCCTTCACGCGCAACATTCCAAAGCGCATCCTCCCAATATATTTGCATAAAAACCTCTAAAGGCTTTACACGAATAACACAGGATCGCCAAGGAATATAGCGACACGAAATATCTACGGGATATCTTTTTTCCAAATCTTTTCGGATTTCCGGAAAGGAGAAAAAAGCTCCCGGGAAAAACCGTAGCTTCCGGCACTCAAGGAAGCGATCCAATACCTCAAGGTAGCGGGGAGGCCCCTCCAGAAAAAGATTCTTTAAGCGAAAGAGCTGATAATGATTTTCCGCTCCTCCTAGAATTCCCAAAAAAAAGCTCAGAATGCAAAAAAGCCTAAGTAAAGAGGATTTCCGAATCTTCAAAACCCACAAAACGCACCTCGGGGTACAGGGAAACCCCTGTATTTTCTTTTACCCTATCTCTACAAAAAAAAATGAGATTAAGGATGTCTCGAGAGGATGCTTCGTCATGGTTTTCTATAAAATTTGCATGCTGCAAAGAGACCCGAGCTCCTCCAGAAATCATTCCTTTGCAACCACTTATATCTAAAAGCCGTCCCGCAAAATCTCCTTCAGGATTTTTAAAAACGGAACCCGCAGTTTTTTGTATGATCGGCTGTCCTTGCCTTTTTTCCGCAAAAATTGCCAGATTTTTTTGCAAAATTTCAAGAGATTTCTTGTGAAGCTCTAAAATGCATCCCAAAAGAACGCATGGTTTTTCGGAAAGCGAGGAAAAACGATATCCCCAGCGAATATCCTCTCCGGAAACTTTTTGTATCGTGCCATCCGGAAAAAGAAGATCCACAGACTGCACAAGATCTCCTATGCATTCCCCCTGAGTGCCAGCATTCCCCACAAGAGCTCCGCCAAGGCTTCCAGGAATTCCAAGGGTAAACTCGAGGCCGGAAAGAGAATTTTTCAGAGAGAATTTGAGAAGCTCCCCAAGGGGAACTCCGGAATCCGCATAAACTTTTATTCCATGCGATGAAGTTCCTTCCAGGATAGCGATGGTATGCAGTTTTTCGGTAAAAACAACATGCCCAGCAACTCCATTATCGGAAATAAGGACGTTGCTCCCTCCTCCGATAACGGCATAAGGCATTTCTTGGTTGAAAATTTCCCGGAAAAGCGCCACAAAAGTTTCCCGTTCCTGGGGGAAATAAGCGTAAGAAGCTTTCCCTCCCACGCACCACGTGTTTTTCTGATTTAAAGGGTATTTTTCATAAAAGAACGGGCATACCCTCTCAAAATGTTTTTGCAAGCACCGGAGAGACCGCATTTTTCCTCGCCTCCTCTTCCTCCAGAAATTTTTGAAGGATTGGACCAAGAAGGTTCACATTTCCTGCTCCAAGAGTAAGAATCAGGTCCCTTGTTCCCAAGGACTGAAGAATGCGTTCTCGAGCCTCTTCCATATCATTACAATACGTGCAATTATAGCCTTTTTGAATCATGGAACCTTCAATATCCTTTGAAGAAATTCCCCAAAGATTGGATTCATCCGCAGAATATATGGGGAGAAGAAAAACTTTATCCCCCACCGCAAGAGCCTGGGCAAAATCTTCGTACATAGCAGCTGTCCGGGAATATCGATGGGGTTGAAAGGCTATCAAAAGCCGACGATCCGGAAATATGTTACGCAAAGCCTCCAAAGTAGCGCGAATTTCCCGCGGATGGTGCCCATAATCATCGTAAATGAGGACTCTCTCTTGGGAATAAACTTTTTGAAGGCGGCGTTTAGCTCCGCAAAAACCGTGAAGCCCCTGAGCAACGACATCAAAAGGAATCCCAAGGGAGATCCCCACGGCGCATGCGGCCAAGGCGTTAAGGGCGTTGTGATTTCCGGAAAGGCGCAAACGGATTTCTCCAAGAGCTTTTCCCTCATGCCTTACCGTGAAGAGGACTCCCCCACCGGGGATATGCTGGACGTTAGCCGCCTGCCAATTACAGGATGTATCCCATCCGTAGGTTACAACTTCTCTTCCTTCGGGAATTTTACAACAATCTAAAAGGTCTTTTACGCCCTTATCCGCAGCACAAAGAATGATGCTACTTTTTCCCTTAGTTTGCTGAAGAAAACGACAGAAGCTTTTTCGTACGGATACGATATCGGGATAATGATCCACGTGATCCCAGTCGATATTCGTCACAACGCCAATGGAACATTGAAAAAGTTCGAAAGACCCATCGCTTTCGTCAAGTTCCGCTACCATATGATTACCTTCTCCGAGCTTAGCGTTACCTCCTATATCACAAAGCTCGCCTCCGATGGCAACAGAAGGAGAAATACCACCAAAATCAAGGATAAAAGCTATCATGGAAGATGTGGTGGTTTTCCCATGAGCTCCCGCAACGCCGATACCAATGCTTTCGTTAAAAAGCATGCTAAGTATTTCCGCTCGCTTCGCTATGGGAATACCTGTTTCTTTAGCATAAAGGAGTTCCGGGTTTTGAGGGGAAATAGCGCTGCTATACACAAGGAGATCCACAGCCTCCTTTTCAAGATGTGTCTTATCATGCCCCATAAAAATGGGAACTCCTTCGTGCAGCATTTTCTCGAGGTAAGAAGAACGTGACATATCACATCCGCTCACTTTATGTCCCTTTTCGAGAAGCAGCTGCGCTAAAGCGCTCATTCCGGCACCGCCTATCCCCATCAGATGGATTTTGCATGATTTTTTTCCAAGAAATCCTCTATTATTCACCGGGGACATCTCCCTTCATATGCTTTACCATAATAGCTTGAAAAATTCGTCGACTTGGCAGGCTATCCTGAGTACCATTACTTTTTCTCTCTTGGGGTAGCTCTCTCTGCACAGTAAGAACATGGCGCAAACGTTTCTTAAGTTCAGAAAAAGGTTCGTTTTCTCTCCAGAAGTCCCCTCCTCCAAGATCTTTAAAGCATTGGGCGTTTTTTTCCTGATGTCCGTCGGAGGACTTGGCAAAAGGGATTATAAGTCCTGGTACGTTATAAGCAAGAAGTTCCGCCAAGGTTGATCCGCCTCCTCTTGCAATTACAGCAGATGCTACGGTATAAAGGGGAGACATATCCCACTGGGGTTCGAGAAAAGTGATGTTTTTCTCTTTTTTCCCCTCGCAAGCTTCTTCTTTTGATAAGATAAGAAAGTGGCAATCCGCATAATCTTTGCTGGAAGCCAGCTTGAATGCTAGCTCAACTAAAAGCGAACTCCCCAAGGATCCTCCGAAAACAAGAATGATTTCTTTTGAAGGAAACGCTATCCCGGGAACTAGTTTATTCCATGCGTCCAAAACATGCAAATGCTGTAAATTTCGAACAGGAATGCCGGAAAAGATCTTTTTCTCTTTTTCGATAAAAAGACAGGTAGGCCACCCCGTACAAACGGGTATTCCCAAGCGTACAGCGAAACGAGTAGTTTTTCCGGCAAGGACGTTCTGTTCATGAATTACCGCAGGAATCCCGAGAATTTTCGCCGCCACGATAAAAGGGACACAAAGATAGCCTCCAAAAAGGAAAAATGCCTGGGGAGGCTTGGAAAAAAATCTTGCGAACAGACGGCATGTTACGTAAGCCATGCTCATATACCGCCGTAATGAAGAAAAACCTGTCGTCCCGCGAGGCGATCCGGAAAGAGGTAGGAACGTTGGCTTTTTTTCAAAAAAATCGTAAATTTTTTTCTCAAGGTCCCTGTTGCCCGTATAATACTCTACTCTGGAGCCTTCTTTTTCTTCAAGCCATGTTCCAAAAACCACGGAAGGAATGATATGCCCCCCCGTACCTCCTGCAACGATAGCATAGGATTTTGTGTTTTTTCCCATCAGAATTCGTATCCGTACTGGTTAGCATTTCCTTGACCCATCCGATAGGAAATATTGAGTAAAAAACCCAGTTTTACCCAAGATGTAATCATGGAACTTCCTCCGTAACTAAGAAAAGGACAAGGCATTCCCGTAAGAGGAAGAAGATTGAGAACCCCGGCGAAATTAATTAAGACAGGAAGAAGAAGGCTTAAAGATATTCCCCAAAAAAGCGTTCGGTGTAATGCGGTGCTACATTGATAAAACATTGTTTGCAAAAATGCTACAAAACTCATATATAATATCATGATTGTGCCGGTTCCTATCAAACCATATTCTTCTCCAATGCTCGAAAGAATATAATCGGTATGCGTTGCTGGAAGATAGTTGAGTTTTTGCATTCCCCTGCCTATTCCCACGCCGGAAAAACCACCATTTGCAAAAGCGATAAGCCCTTGTATTGTCTGGAACCCAAGATCGAGAGGATCTTTCCACGGGTCGAAAAGCGCAAGGATTCTTCGAAGTCGATAAGGGCGAAAAAGCACAAGGGGAACCAGCATAACAAAAGCAAAAACGGAAGAAAGAAGAGGAAAAAGCCACCCTTGAGCTTGAATTACCATTCCCATACCTATTGCAAACAGAAGAATCGAAGTCCCCATATCAGGTTGAAGAAGAACAGGAATAACGCTGACAAGAATAATAATGAGAACGATCACAAAGGTTTTTATTGTCTTTTCTTCCCGCAGAAAAAGTTTTTTTGCCACATGCATTACCATGAAAAGCGACAAGACCTCAGAGGGCTGAATGGAAAGGGGGCCCAAACGGATCCACCGTGCGGCTCCTCCCGCGCTTTTCCCGATACCGGGAAGAAAGGGAAGAAAGACAAAAAGCAGAGCAAGAAGCCAAAAAACCCCGCTATGTTTTACAAGCAGGTCCATGGGGAAAACATAGGCCATGGCCATGCAGAAAATACCTGTTAAAAGCCACAGAAGCTGCTTGAACCCTATGGCATAAGGATGCCCCGTCATTCTAATGGCCTCTTCGCTTGTGGTGGATACAATTACAATAATGCTGAAAAGCGAAAGGAAAAGAGGTATAAGCCATAAAAGAGGGGCCTTTCTTCTTTGGATCATGACAACAAACCCAGGCGCTTTGTCTCCGGATTAAAGCATGTTTTTCCCACAAGCTCCCGGAAATGTTCTCCTCTTTTTACATAACTTTCATAGGCATCCCAACTTGTGCATGAGGGCGAAAGAAGAATCGTGTCGC
The DNA here is from genome assembly GCA_036769705.1 of Synergistaceae bacterium. Lineage (GTDB taxonomy): Bacteria > Synergistota > Synergistia > Synergistales > Aminiphilaceae > DAIPKP01. The sequence goes on along the minus strand of DAIPKP010000002.1, from coordinate 81,503 downwards.
CTTCTTCTGCAAGGCTCAGGGCCCGGAGATACGCTTCTTCCAGCGTGGAATGCACAGAAAAGATTTCACTCTTTCCTCGCAGGGCCTTTTCCAAAGCTCTAGCCTCTGCGCCAAATAAGATCGCTCCTCGAGCGTTTTGAGAAACTGCTTGGGCAAGTTCTTGATAGTCTTCTCCTTTTCCTTTCCCTCCTAAGAGGATAAGGATCCGGCCTTCCAGAGATTCCAAGGCTGTTATTGTGGCAGCAACGTTGGTTCCCTTGGAATCATTAATAAAAGTCACTCCATGTTGTGTCCCGAGGTTTTCGCAACGGTGAGGAAGAGCCATAAATGTCTGAAGTCCTTGGAGTAACTCGGGGAAAGGCTCTTTCTTCCGCCAGAGAGAGGCTAGAGACGCTGCAAAAGCGGCATTTTCCACATTATGTTTTCCAAGAAGAGGAAGGTCTTTCTTCGGATTAAAAAGAAATAATTCTCTTCCCTCTTTCCGCAAAAACACTTTTTGAGCTCCCGCAATAAGAGCTTGTTTTTTTTCTTTTCCTCCTCCTTTTTCTTCATCTTCCCAGAAAAAGGGGAAAATTTCCGTTCGAGAAGGAAAATCTTTCTGCGAAAAAAATGAGGAGTCTTTTTCTCGAAAAATAAAGACCGAGGGGACATCGTTTTTCAAGAGTCGCAGGATATTTTTTTTTGCCTCGATATAATCCTCATAGTTTCCATGCCAATCGAGATGATCCGGTACGACATTGGTAATTCCAGCCCCGACAAGGCAGGGATTTTGAGCCCAATAAAGCTGAAAACTACTCAGCTCCGCGATAACGCAACTATAATCTTTAAGCGCGTGCTCTCCCAAGGGGGTGCCGATATTTCCTCCCGAAACCACCTTATCTTCTCCGTAGCATTTTTGAAGAAGATGTGCAAGAAGAGCTACGGTGGTACTTTTCCCGTTGCTCCCCGTAATTCCTATAATATCACCCTTAATATGAGGAGTTACAAAATCCAGCTCTCCCATAAGAGGAATTCCGTTTTTACTTGCCATGACAACTGCCGGAGAAGACGGCGGGATTCCGGAGCTCAAAACTACGAGATCTTGTTCCAAGATTTTCTCCGTATGTCCCTCTTCCCAGGAAATACCGTTGCGGCAAAAAGAAGATCGCGTTTCCGAAGAGATTGAAGAAATTTCGGATACGAAAACAGACATCCCTAGCTGTTTACCTAGCAAAGCAATTGCTTGGCCACTTTTTCCCGATCCGATAACTGTGATGGAAGAAAAATGTTGCTGTAACGGACTGCCCTGGAGCTTGTTCATTCAAATCTCTCCCGAATTTGGATGTTTTTACAAAACAAAATTTTGAAAAAGAGCGAAAAACAATGCCATGGAAACTATATGCAACATGGCGAAACGGGCAACGATATGTGTTTCGCTCATACCTTTAAGTTCAAAATGATGATGTAAAGGGCTCATCGCAAAAAGCTTGCGATGGAAACCATAAATTGCTCCAAGCTGAAGAATGACCGAAAAAATTTCCAGTGCGAAGATACTTGAGAGAGGCAGGAGTATCCATGGATTTACATAAAAAACGCAAGCCCCAAAAAGGAGACCACCCAAAAAATGCGATCCCACATCTCCCATGAAAACCGAAGCAGGATACCCGTTATGCCATAAAAAAGCAAGGGAAATTGCACTCCCCGAAAAAGCTAAGAGAAAAGAGGGGATTTCTCCGTAAAAAAGAGAAAATGCCGATAAGACAGAAAAAGAACAGAGAGAACAGAGAGCGGCGAGTCCGTCAAGGCCATCAGTAATATTGACGGCATTTACAATACCTACTCCCAAGAAAAGCGTTACTCCCACGTCGGCTATTCGTGAAAAGGGAACGAATATGTAGGCTTGTTCACCATATTCATATACGAGAAAAATCCATAGGAAGCAAAAAAATACCTGAGCCAGGAATTTCTGACGGCTTTTGAACCCTTCGCTCGATCGGGAACTGTATTTCAGCCAGTCGTCAATAAAACCTATAGCCCCCATCCCAAGGGGGAAAAGGAAAATCACTGCGGGGATTTCCTGGAAAAATTGTTTTAAAACAACTCCCGTTCCGGCAAAAACAACCAGAAAAACCACTCCTCCCATGGTGGGAGTATTTATTTTCTCCTCGAGATGTCTTGTGGGGCCATATTTTTTTATGTGTTGTGAAATATGACGTTTTTTAAGGACATAAATCCATCCATATTGAAGGAACACTTCCACAAAAAACACCGTAATGAAAAACAAAAAAATATTAAATTTAAAGAAAGACATTTTTCCCCAATTCCTTGACAGCCCGTTCCAATCCGTAAGATCGAGACCCCTTTACGAAAAGAGCATCCCCTGGTTCCAGAGAAATCGTATCGATTGCAGCAAAAAAATCCTCCATGGAATTCAAAAGAACCATGTGCCCTGCAAATTTCCCCGTTTTTATCGTTTGAGAAATTTCAGGAGAATTCCATTCTTCCCCTATAAGAAAGACCTTATGAAAAGGAGAAAGAAGAGAAAAAATCCGAAGATGTGCTTGTAGAGAGAGAACTCCAAGCTCTTTCATTCCTCCGAGAAGGAGGACTTTTTTCCCTTTGAGCGGAAGGGCGGCAAAACTTTTTAAAGAGCTTTCCATGGACTTTGGATTGGCATTATACGATTCGTCAAAGAGGAACACTCCATCATTTCTCGTGATGATATTCCCTCTTCCCGGAGGAACTTCAAAGTTAGAAAAAATCTCATCTATTTTGTTGGAAACCTTGCACCCCATTATTTTGGCCGCCCCCAAGGCATATGCACAGGCATAGGCATGATGCGTACAGTAAAAAGGAGCCTCAAAATCGAGAGCATCTCCCAAAAGAGATATTTGCAACCGAAGGGAAAAAGGAAAGGGTTTTCCCGGATTTTGCCGAACTTCCGCATGCTCAATTCTGATTCCCTCGGAAGAATTTGCATGCCAGCCTACAGGAATGCTTTTATACATCTGAGAGGATGTCGAAAAAAAAGAAGCGAGCATGGGCGTATCCGCATTGAAAAAAACGGTTTCCATATGAGGAGATTCCGTGATCTCCGACTTCGCCTCAAGCACACCTTGGAGACTTGTAAAACCTTCCGTATGAGCCTCCGCTATATCGGTAATGATAGCAATTTCCGGAGTATAGCGAAGAGTCAGATCTCGAATTTCCCCAAAAGAATTGGCTCCAAATTCCAGGATGAGAACCTTCGTATCTTCCGGAGCCGAAAGAAGAGCAAGATCAATTCCTATGGAAGTGTTAAAGCTTTCCCTTGTAGCGTAAGAAGGATACCACTTGGAAAGAACTTGCCGGATAAGGCTTTTTGTCGTAGTTTTTCCAACACTTCCTGTAATACCTATGGTTTTCTCTAAAGGCAACTTTTTATGATGATGCATGCCAAGAACATGCAAAGCTTTTTCCGTGTCTTCCACAAGAAATACAACGCAATTTTCAGGGAGCACATCCGGGAGATAGCTTTGTTTTTCTTTTTCAATAAAAACAACGGACGCGTTCCTTTTTAAAGCATGGGTAATAAACTCGTGTCCATCAGAAATTTTGCCTGGAAGAGCAAAAAAACCATCTCCCGGAGAGACCTTCCGGCTATCTGACCAATACGCTTTTGGAGGAGCGGGAACCTCGTTATTTCCCACAAGGATTTCCGTTTCCAAGCGATCTGTCATAATCTTTCCCTGAAGAAAATCAAGGGGATCGGAGAAAAACTCGTCTTTTTGCTGTTTCATCGGTAAGAAACGCCTCTTTCCCGGGACCAAGCATGGAAAGTTCCCTTGTCGGAAAAGGGTTGACGAACTCCCGCTATTTCAAGATACGTTTCAGGTCCTTTTCCGGCGATGACGAGTATATCCTTTGGCTCTCCCGAGTCAAGGAGATTGTAGATCGCTTCTGCTCGATCCACGATAACCTGGCATGGAATGCGGGGGTTTTCTTCCAGAACCCCCTTGTAATTTTCCTGAGCAATAACATGGGGATCTTCAAATCTTGGGTTATCCATGGTAATGACGATAGCATCCGCATATTTTGCTGCAGCAATTCCCATAAGAGGCCGATTCCCGGGGAAACGATTCCCTCCAGACCCGAAAAGAACTCGCAAGCTACCCCGGCAACACTGGCGGAGAGAGTGAAGGACCTTTTCCAAAGCATCCGGCGTATGGGCATAATCAATAACACAACTAAAATCTCTGTCGGTAAAGTAGCTTTCCATACGGCCGGGAATCTTGGGAATTTCCACCAATCCTTGAAGGATTTGCTCCCAGGGAATACCATAGAGACTAGCAAGAGTCATCGCTCCCAATGCGTTGTAAAGGTTGAATTTTCCCACTAGAGGAAGGCGGATACGACACGGCTTGTTATGAGGGTCAAGAACCTCCATTTCCGTGCTATTCGAGGAGAAGGAAGCGGAGAGAAGCTGAATTTTTTTGTCGTAGCCTTCTTTCAGGCCGTAAGCTGTAGAATGCGAAGAGAATTCTTCATAAAGTCTTTTCCCATAAAGATCGTCACAATTAAGGGCTCCCAGCCACCCCTTCCGTGTGTATGCTTCGAAGACATGTTTTTTCGCTTGAAAATAGTTTTCCATATCTCCGTGATAATCCAAATGTTCCGGAGTTAAATTGGAAAAAATAAGCCCACTGAAAGAACAGCCTTCGATACGTTTTTCTATAACCGCATGTGACGAAACTTCCATAACACAATCGGAACATCCATGATCTCGCATTCTTGCAAAAAAACGTTGCAAATCTGAAGCTTCAGGAGTTGTTCGCCCGGCTTCTTCTTTTTCCACACCATCGGAATATTCAATCGTGCCCAGCAAGCCGCTCCGGGCACCGCCTGCTTCAATGATGGAGCGCAGAATAAAAGCCGTCGAGGATTTCCCGTTTGTTCCTGTAATCCCGGTAAGACGAAGACTTTCTGAAGGAAAGCCGTAAACGATTTCAGATATTTTTCCGAGATATGCCCGCGTATTTTCAACTATTATTTGAGGAGCTTCAAGAGAAAGTTCTCTTTCGCAAAGGAATGCTGTGACTCCCTTGGAAAAGACTTCTGGAGCATAGTTGTGCCCATCCTGTGTTCTTCCGGTAACGCAACAAAAAAGGCTTTGGGGATAAAGTTTTGAGGAATGGGATGTGACATTGGAAATTTCCGGGTTCAAATGATTTTTCAGTACTTTTCTAACCGAAATACCCTGGCTCTCCAAGGCAAAAAGCAATTCCGAGAATAACATAGACGCCACCCTTTCCTCCAAAAAATCCCTACTCTTAATGTTCGCCAAACTCGGGCTCAAGAGCGGAAATTTTCTCCACCATTTGCCGGAATACTGGAGCTGCCACTTTACCGCCCTGATCATTTCCCGATCGCGGCTCTCCAATTACAACAAGAAGAGAAAGCGCGGGGTTTTGAGCAGGCCAAAATCCTACAAAAGAAGCTACGAAATTGTTTTCGGCGTAAACGCCTTTTTGAGCAATTTGAGCGGTTCCCGTTTTGCCTGCCACGGAGATACCTGAAATTTTTGCGGCTTTTCCGGAACCTTCCTCTACAACTCGTAACATGGCTTCTCGAAGCCTTTGTGCGGTAATTTCCGTAAGAACATGATTGCGCATGTGTTGCGCACTTCGATGTTTTAAAGTTCTACTTTCATTTTGTATGAAATCCACGAGGTAGGGCTGGTATAAAATACCCCCATTAGCGATAGCACTAATGGCGGAAATAAGCTGTAAAGGTGTTACCGCAATTCCCTGACCTATGGCAATATTGGCGGGGACAACGCCAAGCCATTGTTCAGGTTTGTGCAAAATCCCCTTCTCCTCTCCGGGAAATTGTATTCCCGTTTGGGAGCCAAAACCCCAGAAACGGAGATAATCATATCCCTCCTGAGGCTTTATCCGGATTCCAATTTGAGCCATGCCCACATTGGAAGATTTTGTAATAATATCCCGAGGCGTTAGCTTGCCGTAACCACGCCCAAAAATCTCGGAAATCCAGCCGTCCGCTACCCGAAGTTTTCCCGGGCAAAAAAAAGTTTCTTCCCATCCGACCAATCCAAGTTCGAGAGCAATGCCTAAAATAACAGGTTTTAAGGTAGAACCCGGTTCATACACCCGTCCTATGGCATTGTTCCGTAAAGCTTTGGGATTCGCCAGGGTTTCTCTATGATTGGCGTCATATCCCGGCCAGCTTGTCAATCCTTTAATAGCTCCGGAAGTAACATCCACACAAAGAGCTGTGGCCCATTGAGCTTTTTCCTTTTTTGCAGCTTTTCGAAGCTCTTCCGCAAGGATATGCTGTATACGAGAATCTATAGTAAGGCGAACATGTCCAGGCTCTCGTAAAACCTGGGCGGCTTCGGGAGAAAGGATACTCGCGATTCTTCCTCCTGCGGTTTTGGCAATAAGGCGATTCTCCGGAGGAGAGTAGAGAACACTGTTATGAACCAGTTCGATACCGGAAAGTCCCTTCTCGTCAATATCGCAATATCCGAGAATATGAGCAGCATCCCCTCCCTGAGGATACATACGCTTGCCTTCTTCTACTTCGTAAAGTCCGGGAAGGTTAAGAGATCGCACCTTCTCTACCTTTTCCCCCGCCACTTTTCTTTCTACCCAGAGAAAACGCCCTTCATGTTTTTCCGATAATTTTTCTATGGTTTTATCATCGAAAATCCCTTTTAAAAACATGGCATTTCGAGTATCCCATTCCAAAGGGTCAACAAAAAAACTTACGCTGGAAACGGAAATCGCCATAGGCACTCCTCGACAATCGGAAATGATACCACGTTTCGAAGAAAGAGTAATGTGAGACCAGTATTGCTTTGTAGCTCTTGCGATGGCACGCTCGTCCGGAAATAGATGAAGCGAGACGAGACGATAAAAAAGCAAGACAAAGGACAAATACACAAGGAACCATAAAAAGGCGCTGCGTGAAGATCTTGTTTTGTTTATCTCTTCCGGAGTCATGATAAGAAAAGGTTTCTATGTGCCTATTCCCCCTGAGCTGATGCCAGGGGTACAAAAAACTCCAGAAAGGCTTTTTCCGCCAGCTTCAAAGGGGCAGGATTTTCCATGGCAGGAGAGGATTTTTCTTGGGCGAGAAGTATTTCTGAAGAAGGGATTCCCCTTTCGAAGAAAGGGACGTGCAATAAGGCAGTTTTTTTGAAAGACATGCTCATTTTTTGTGCTTTTCGTCCAGATTCCAGCACTGAGTGAGGATTTGTAGCTACGGCAAAAGCATATACCGATTGGGCATAATCGTTTTGAAGGCTGGTCAATGCATGGTCGACATGAGAAAGTTTTTTTTCCAAAGTTGCCACGTAAATGCGCATTGCTCCAAGAGTAAGAAAAAGGGTTCCCAAAAGGAGAGCCACACCAAAAGAAGTCTTTAGAAAAGAAACGGAGTAATACTTTTTCACCTCTTTGCTTTCCGTTGCTTTTGCTCTCATTGTTCTCCCTCCCTTTTCACTCCAGAAAAGCGAAATGCTCTGAGCTTGGCGCTTCGTGATTTATAATTTTCTTCCACTTCTTCGTTTGTAGGTTGTAAGGGTTTCTTGAAAAGAGGCACACCTTTTTTTGCATATTTCCATTCCCGCATGACATGCTTTACTATGCGATCTTCAAGGGAATGGTAGCTGACAACAAACAACGTACCTCCCGGAAAAAGAACTTCGGGAACCTCTTCAAGAGCTTTTTGCAAAGCTCCCAACTCGTCATTGACAAAAATTCGTACCGCCTGAAAAATTTTTCGTCCCGGATGCCTCCCCAGTTTTCGCATAAACGAAGGAGAAAGTCCCTTCCGAAGGACGTCGATAACGTCTCCTGTGGTCTGGAGGGGGCCTTGATTTTCTCGGGCCGAGACGAGAATTTTAGCGAATTTATACGCATGGCGCTCTTCTCCATATTCGGAAAATATGCGGGCCAATTCTTTGAGTTCAAAAGTATTAAAAACATCGAAAGCTGTAAGCTCTTCTGTTTGGGATATATTCATACGCATGTCCAAAGGCCCGTCATGCTGGTAGGAAAAACCTCGTTCAGGACAGGTAAGCTGGAGGTTCGAAACTCCTAAGTCAAAAAAGAGGATATCCGATGGAAGGAAATTTTCTTTCCCCGCAAGAGCAAGAATATCCCTAAAATTGCCTTGCACCGGGGCAAAGCGATCCCCATAGGCTTTCAAACGCTCGCTTGCCCGGCTAAGCGCATCTTCATCTTGATCAATTCCCAAAAGGCGGGTTTGTTCCCATTCACAGAGAACCGCATCGGCATAGCCTCCCAAACCAAGGGTGGCATCCACAACACGGGATACCGGAAGATCCAAGTCTTTCATGATGGAAATAATCTCTTTGATCATTACAGGAATGTGTTCCATTTATAAAAGACCTTTTACACTTTCTTCTATCTCGGAGAAACTCATGAAAACGTCCTCCTGGTAAGAACGCCAAGCTTCTCTATCCCATATTTCCACATGGTTATTTTGGCCGATAATGCATACTTCCTGAGCTATGTTTGTTTTTTCTCGAAGATGCACCGGCAAAAGAACCCTTCCCGCACTATCAAAAGCGACTTCCGAGGCCGTGGCCAGAAAAACTCTTGAAAAATTTTGGAATTGCCGCTTATCGTACATGGCACCTTTTAGAGAAAGAAAAAGTTTTTCCCATTCTTCCCGTGAATAAATGGCAATACAGGGAGAGAAGCCAAGAGAAGCAATAGCTTCTTCTCCAAAGGCCTCCCGGAATTTTGAAGGAAAAACCAGCCTTCCCTTCGTATCCAATTTATGCTCATAAGTCCCCAAAAGCATAAAAGATCCCCCCACTACATACCACTTCATCCCACTTTATTCTACTTTATCACGAGGCATGGAGACTATCTAGGCCTAAAGGATTATTTTCACTCCATGCTGTAAGCTCATAAAATACCGACTTGTTCGTTGCAACGTATTTTTTTGAGAAAAGAAGAGCACTTTAGCTATGCAGAGCTTGAAAACCACTTCTTCTTTTGCTATACTTGGTTAAACTACGAATTGCCAGCTTTACATTATTATGGGGGTGTTGTTATGTCTGAAAAATGGAAAGATCGTTTGACGGATCAACTTTGTAAGGCTTTTCTTTCTCTGGAAAACCAGGAAGAGGCATACTCATTGTTGGAGGATGTTGCAACTATCGGGGAAATCCGGGCTCTTGCCCAACGGCTGGAGGTGGCTCGCCTTTTAAGCGACGGCTATACGTATCCTCAGATTGCGCAGCAAACAGGTGCAAGTACTGCCACTATAAGCAGAGTGAAGAAGTTTCTTGAGTATGGTGCCGATGGATACAAACTCGTTCTTGACCGCATAAAGGAGTAGTATTTTTACAATACATATTCCTTTTGACATAACACAAGAGAATCGGATTTTCAAGAATTCTTGAAAATCCGATTCTCTTGTGTTATTCAAATTCTTCGTATGGTAAAGGAAAAAATCAAGCGTTCGATTTTTTTACGAAAACGCAAAGATGTTCAAGAGGGCACTCCGGACAACGAGGTTTTCGAGAAAGGCAGAGGTTTCTGCCATGAACGATGCAGTTCAAGTGAACTTCCAAAAAACGATGCTCCGGAAGGAAAGCGCGGAATTTTTTTTCGATTTTCCTGGTATCATCTTTTTCCTTTGCAATTCCAAGGCGTTTCGAAACCCTTGTAACATGTGTGTCTACGGGAAAAGCAGGGCACCCGAACTGAAACAGCAAGACACATGCCGCAGTTTTCGGCCCTACTCCGGGCATGCCTTCCAAAAATTCTCGTACGTTTTCACAAGGCACATCCTTTAGGCTCTTCAGGGAAAGTTCCCCGAAAGTTTTTTCTACAAATTCAAGGACCTCTCGGATATAACGCGATTTCACCTTGCTCAAGCCCGCTACGGAAATAGCTTTTTCTAAGTCCTCTTCAGGCGCTAGGAGTACGTTTTCCCAGAAAGGGAATTGCTTCTTGAGTTCCGTGTATGCCCTATCCCTATTTTTATCGTTTGTGTTTTGGGAAAGAATTGTTTGTATGAGACCATCCAGGGGATCCGCAAGAAAAACGTGTTTTTCTTTTCCCATTCCCCAGAGTTTTTCCAAAGAATCGCATATTTCGAAGAGCCTCTCTCTAGAGAGAGACTCTTCTTCCGTAAAAATTTTTCCAGAAACTTCACTCGATTTTTTCGACATGGTTTTCTTCAGTTCCTGAATCTTGGTTTTGAGAGTCTTCCGAAGCTCCGTATTTTTTCCGTAAATAAGCCCCGCGTTCCATCCATCCCACAAGGCGTTTTCGTACTTTTCCATGAATGGAATTTTCCGGATATTCTCCCGAATCGTCTTTTTCTCCCGGGGTTTCCCCCGTAAGAATTTCTATCCCTTCATCTATTGTAGAAACAGCCCAAACGTGAAAAAGGCCTTCCCTGACGGCGTCGAGGACTTTATGATTAAGCATAAGGTTTGCTACATTTTGGAAAGGAATAAGAACTCCTTGTTTCCCCGTAAGGCCCCGATGTTGACAAACATTAAAAAATCCTTCTATTTTTTCGTTTGCTCCGCCTATGGGTTGTATCATGCCAAATTGATCTACCGATCCCGTTACGGCAATCCCCTGATTTATCGGAATCTCAGCCAAAGCGGAGAGAAGACAATAAAGCTCTGTAGAAGAAGCGCTGTCTCCTTCGATGCCATCATAAGATTGTTCAAAAGCAAGGCGTGCCGAAAGGGTAAGAGGCATATCCTGAGCATATTTTCTGCCAAGATAGCTGCTTAGAGTAAGAAGTCCCTTGTTGTGAATCGGTCCCGTAAGTTTGACTTCCCGCTCGATGTTAACAACGCCACTTTGCCCCATAAAAACATTTGCTGTAATTCTTGTGGGATGACCGAAAACATGATCTCCGATGTCCACAACAGCCAACCCATTGATTTGACCGATTTTTGTCCCTTCCGTTTCTACAAGGATGATTTTTTCGTGATATGCTCGGAGCACATGTTCTTCTATAAGGTTCGAGCGGAAATATTTCTTTTCAATAGCCTTTCGCACGTTTTCTCGAGAAACCAAGCTCCTCTTTTCCTGAGAAGCCCATGCAGAAGATTCTATAATAACTTCGCCTATCTTATTAAATTGGGTAGTCATGCGATCCTTATGCCCTGCGATACGACATGCCCAATCCACAAGTTCTCCTACAGCATCTTTGCTGAAGGGAAGTAATTCTTCCTTGTGCACAAATCCTGCTACAAACTTGGCGAATTCTCGTTCCGTTTCAATTTTTCGGGGCATATCCACATCGAAATCAGCTTTAATCTTAAATAATTTTTTAAATTCCGGGTCGTAAATCGTGAGAAGATGATAAATCCACCGAGAACCTATGATAACTATCTTCACATCAATTTCTATGGGTTCCGGGCGAAGGGATGCTACAGGGACGAAACCAAGCTGTTCGCCAAGATTTTCAATAGCCAGAGTGCCCGTTTTAAGGACTCTTTTTAGGGCCTCCCAAGTCATAAACTGACGGAAAAGATCATCCGCTTGGAGGACAAGAAAACCACCATTCGCTTTATGAACCGCCCCCGCTATGATTTTAGTGAAATCTGTATAAAGATGCCCTTGCCTGCTTTCGTATTCAATCTTTCCTACGGTATTGTAATAAGTAGGATTCGTTTCAATAATTACCGGAGCTCCATCCTCGGGATTATTTGAAATAAAAACGTTCACCTTGTAGCGGCTAAAATCCACTTCAGCATTCTCGTCCTTTGATGCCGCAAGAAACATGCTAAAATTCTCGATAATGTCTTCTGTTAGAGATGTTATCCATTCTCCCAGTTTCTCATCTGGAGAAAAGGATTCCGAAAATTCACCCAAATAAGGGGCAATAGCCTGACGACAAATTTTCTCTTCCAGATCCTTTATCTTATCTTTTAAATTTTTCTCTTTATCCCGAATCAGGCGGAGAGCCTCAAGGGTTCGCATGGATATGGCTTCAGAAATTTCTTGAAGATTCTTTTTTTCTTCTTCCGAAAGTTTTTCGAAATCTTCTTGCTGCATTTCTCGCTTGGTATGTTCTCCCTTTTCATCCACATCTTCCTGCATCGGGATATTGACAAAACCTTGGGGAGTACGTTTTATGGCAAAATCTTTTTCAAGAGCCCATGTCCGGACCTCTTCCATTTTCTCGTTGACGCTTTCCTGGAACTCCTTAACAAGTTGTGCTTTCTGATCTTCATATTGGCTGTTGTCAAAGGCTTTGCTTAAAACGAGCTTCAAATCTTCTATCAGGGAATCCAGTTTTTCTGCAAGCATATCTCCTTGCCCTGCGGGAAGCTTCAAAGCGATTGGGTAGCTGGGGTTGGAAAAATTATATGCATAAAGCCAATCCGGAGGAGCAGGGATTTCAGAGGCTTTTTCATTAAGTTCTTTCAGGGTATATGTAGTCCTACCGCTTCCATATTCTCCCACTACGAAAAGGTTATACCCTCGATTTTTTATATTCAAACCAAAGGATATAGATTCTACTGCTCGTTGTTGCCCAATAATTCCCTCTAAAGGAGAAACATCTTCTGTAGATTCTATACCCAGAATCTCTACATCCGTGACTTTACGCAATTCCTCCAGAGGCAATCTGTAGGTATCTACAGATTCCTTCATGCTAACTCCTCCTCTCGGTTTCTTGAATAATTGCTCCACATACCATGAGATCTTTCGCATATAGTACAAGTCCTTGTCCGGGAGCTACTCCCTGAAGATCAGCAACGGTTTCTACCTGCAGCAGGCCTTCCCCGAAAGAAAAAGATTTTACTTCCGCCGAGGCTCCTCTGTATCGTACTTTCGCGCAAAGAGAAACATCCTTCAGCGATTCCGGTGAAATAAACCAGTTTACCTGAGAACACAATATTTTATTCACGCCGAGAAAGTTTTTTGGCCCTACCCGAAGGGTATTTGCCGTTTCACAAATATCATATACAAACCAGGGCCCTCCAGAAAGGCCCAAACCTTTTCTTTGGCCTATAGTATAATGGAAAAGCCCCTTATGTTTTCCAAGAATTTTCCCGCTATGGGAAAGAATGGGCCCACTGCATGCTTTTTCGGAGGATACATTTTTCTCTATATAGATCTGCAGATTCTCACCTTTCATAAAACAAAGATCCTGGCTTTCGGGAATCGAAGAGAAAAGATCTCCGAAAACATTCGCTCCTAGGCCTCGAATAACCGTTTTATGAAAATCCCCCAGGGGGAAAAGGAGCTTGTCTAACATGTGGCGAGGTAAAAGGCTCAGCATATACGACTGATCCTTCTCAGGATCTTTTCCCCGCCTTAGCACAAAGCCTTTCGCGCTTCCTCTTTTCCGAACATAATGCCCGGTAGCTGCTTTATCTGCCTTCTCTTCTTTCAAAAGCTCCAGAAGGGCAGGAAATTTCACCTTTGCATTGCAATGGATACAGGGATTGGGAGTGCTTCCTCCTGCATAAGCACGAATCATAGGCAGGATAATCTGGTTTTTCATGGCATCTTTTTTGACTACATGCCGACAGACAATCCCCAAAAAAGAACAGATATCATAAGCCCGTTCTCTTTCCTCGGGATCGTCTTTAGTTTCTACGTAACAACCTATAACATGCATCCCGGCCTTCTGTAAGTACCAGGCCGTTATGGCACTATCGACGCCTCCACTTATACCCACAACAACTTTCATGATAATCCTATCTTTTTAAAAATAAAAGTAAACAGAAGACACGAAACTTCTCTCAAGGAATTGGTACTTTGGCAATTGTGTGATAAAATATTACAAATTATGATGATAGGAGTGACCCACATGGGTTGCAGCTTGCAACACATTCGAGATGCCATTCATGCAAAACGGGGAGCCCGAGTGCGTTTTAAATCTTCTCGAGGAAGAAGAAAAATTGAGGTAAGACAGGGAGTCATTCTGGATACTTACCCCAAAGTTTTCACGCTATATGTGGAATCCCATAAAAGCACCGTTTCTTTCAGTTATGCAGAACTTTTGACTCATGAACTTGAGCTTGAGCTTGTCTCTCAAAATGCCAAAGGAGCGAGAGCTGTTTGTCGCACTCCTAGAGAACAGCTTTAAACTAATACTCCACACTACTTGATATGGTTCGCAGTTTTTCAGCTGCGTGCATGGCATCGATGTACCTGATGGTGCCACTTTTTGAGCGCATTACCAAAGAACTTGTAGAAATTTTGTCCCCTTCGTAACGTACTCCCCGGACAAGCTCTCCATCGGTAACCCCTGTAAGCGCAAAAAAGATGTTGTCTCCCGCCACGAGGTCTTCCGCAGTCAGGACTTGATTGAGGTCAATGCCGAGATCGTGGCATTTGTTGCGTTCTTTTTCGTTGCGAGGCCATAACGTGCATTGAATTTCCCCTCCCACGCATTTCATGGCTGCCGCCGTAACGACTGCTTCCGGCGAACCGCCGACACCGAGCAGGAGATCTATGCCACTTCCTTCCTTGCAGGTCATAAGAGCACCGCATACGTCTCCGTCGGAAATAAAACGGATCCTTGCGCCAGCGTCTCTAATTTCCGATACCAAAGAATCATGACGGGGGCGATCAAGAATAATGACCGTAATATCGTTGCACTGTTTTTTCTTTGCCTTGGCCACGCGTTGGATATTTTCGCGAACCGGAGCGTTGATGTCGATAACACCCGTAGCCTCAGGCCCCGTAATAATTTTATTCATGTAAAAAATATGCCGGGGATCATACATGGTACCTTTTTCGGAAACTGCCACAACGCTTACAGCTCCTCCACGCCCCTGGGAAGTCAAGGTTGTACCATCCACGGGATCTACCGCTATATCAACTTCAGGGGGCTCACCAGTACCAAGATGTTCTCCGTTGAAAAGCATAGGAGCCTCGTCCTTCTCTCCTTCCCCAATAACAACGGTTCCCGCCATGCGCACGGTATTCAGCATATACCGCATAGCATCTACCGCGGCTCCGTCTACTCCGTTTTTATCTCCTCGCCCCATCCAACGTCCTGCGGCCATAGAAGCAGCTTCAGTGGCTCGTACAAGCTCAAGCGCCATGTTTCTATCAGGAACAACCATATGATAATACCTCCTCGCTAAGTTGAAAAACTTTTTCCTTAAAAAAATAACTTCTTTTTTCGAATCCCCTTGGCTCAATGATGTAACTCACGGTCAATTTTTAACGAAATTCCAGAAATCTTTCAAAAATAGTGTCTACATGTTGTAGGTAGGCCCGCATATCAAAAATTTCTTCGAGCCTTTTCTCAGAAAGCACCGAGGTGACCGCGGAATTTTCTCGTAAAAGGCTTAAAAAATCTCCTTCGCCGTTCCAACAACGCATAGCACTATCTTGCACATGGTGATATGCATCTTCTCGAGAGAGGTTCCCCTCTTCAACAAGAGCAAGAAGTACTTTTTGGCTGAAAAAAAGTCCTCTTGTGGCGTTGAGATTTTTCTCCATGTTTTCGGGAAATACTTTCATGCCTTCCACAAGGTCCAAAGCTTTTTGAAGCATGTAATGAGCGATGTGAAAGAGGTCCGGCCAGATAACACGTTCTGTTGAAGAATGGCTAATATCCCGCTCGTGCCAAAGAGCGACATTTTCCATCCCCACCACGGAATAACCGCGTAAAAGCCTGGCCATACCGCATATACGCTCGGCAATGATAGGGTTTTTCTTGTGAGGCATGGCAGAAGAACCTTTTTGGCCTTTCGAAAAAGGCTCGAAAAGCTCCAGCACTTCCGTACGTTGAAGATGCCGAATTTCAAGGGCAATACGTTCCAACGCAGTTCCGATAAGGCTTATACAGTTTACCAAATTGGCATGAGCGTCCCGCTGGAGGATTTGGGTGGAGATAGGTGCATTTTCAAGCCCTAGAAGGGAACAAACCCGAGCCTCGATCTCCGGAGGACAATGTGCATAAGTTCCCACGGCACCGGAAATCTTACCATAGTTAATTTGTTTTTTTGCAAGCTTGAGGCGTTCCACGTCTCTTTGAAGTTGATCATACCAGTTAAGAAGTTTCATGCCAAAAGTCATGGGTTCCGCATGGACACCATGAGTTCTGCCAATGCAAAGAGTTTTTTTATGTTCAAAGGCCTTTTTTAAAAGAGCTTGCATAAGCTGATCAAGACTATTCTCGATAATTTCCACCGACTCTTTAAGTAAAAGTGAGGAGGCGGTATCCAGGACATCACTGCTTGTAAGCCCCAAATGAATATAACGGCCCTCTTCTCCTACCGATTCGGCTAAACAGCTAACAAAAGCGATAACATCATGATGCGTAGTTGCCTCGATTTCATGAATCCGGGAAATTGAAAAAGATGCTTTTTCTTTGATTTTAAGAAAATCTTTTTGGGGGATAACATTTTTCTCTTGCCATGCCTGGCATACGGCAATTTCAATTTTTGTCCACAGAGCGTATTTATTTTCCTCGGACCAAATGACATTCATTTCGTCAGTGCTGTAACGGGGTATCATGCATGTGCCTCCTTCATTGTGCGCATTTCTCGTAAAAAATCTTTGCGAAGGTTTTCCAAAAAGGGATAGTACAAGGGCCCCCTGAAATCAGGAAAAGTATAATCAAAGGGAACCCATTTCCTTCCTTTGTAACGTAAGGTAACTTCTGCATAAAGCGTATCGGAAATAGGAATACGCTGAGCCCTGTCTTTTGTGGACGCAAGTATCAGACGTGCTCCATCGAGAAGCCCGGGATCGACATTAACTTTTCTGGGATTACCGCTTTTCTTTTCCAAAGCTATAGCCTGGATTTTGCGTTCCCAGAGGAGGCTTCCTTCCGTAAACCCTTTGAACGACAAAAATCGCCGATAAAGAGGATCCCCAATATCTTTATAATAACAGGTGTGCGGGAAGGGGAAAATTTCGCTTACATGTTCAATTTCTCCCCAAAGGGGTTCTATTTCTCCGATGGTCCACTCCCAAAGAGGCACGCTGCCATCATAGAGAATTCCGACTATGAGTTTGCCCTTCATGATGATGTTCCTCTCCCTGCAGATCCTCTTCAAAAAAGAGCTGTATGTACCCTAAAAGTTCGTCTTCCCAACGGCATGGAATAAGCTCTGCGGTTCCTGCATTTTCCTTCGGAAGGGCTTCTCCCTCCTGAAAAGGTCGTATCTCCACTCCCTTTGCCTGCAAATACGTACTCAGGGCATTGCCCACTGCAGCCCACCATACGATATCCTGAGCCATATGGACCTCGTTGCTCACATCTTCCAGAGCAAAAATATGTTCCTGGACTTTTTTTACGAAAAAACGTCGCTCTTCTCCGGTAGAGGAAATACATGAGAAAATAGAATTTTCCTCTTCTCTCAGGGAAGTGGTAAAGCTTTTTTGCAATATATCAATTTCAGTACGGAAGAGTTCCCGGGTCTTTTCATTAACATAAAACTCATCTTTGTGAAAAGCAACAAGAGGAAAAGGAGCTTCCCACCAGGAAGGAAGAAAAAGCTCTTTTTCGGGAGCCATATCGATAACTCGAAGAATTCTCCCTCCATCTTCCGTGAGAAAAAGAACTTTCTGAAAAGGCGGCATTTTCTCCATGAGAGAATACGGGCTTTCCCCTTTTCCGGAGCGGCGGAAAAGATCTCTTATTCTGAAAGAAGTTGCCTCAGCTTCCATAAAAGTGATGAGTTCTTCTTTCGTGATAAGAAGCCGTTCCTTTTCTCCGTAGAGGAAAATACAAGTTATGGAAGAGGTGAAAAGGAAACGGAGCACCTCTTCGAGAGAACTTTCCAGGGAAAGACGAGAAAGATCTTCCTCATACCACATGGTTTTTTTTCTCTTGAAGCAGGGATTCGACAAAAGCCTCCGGAGAGAACAGCTCCAAATCTTCCAATTTTTCCCCAAAACCGAGATACCGTACGGGAAGCTTGAGTTCTCGGGCGATGGAAAGAATAATGCCTCCCTTGGCAGTGTTGTCAAATTTTGTAAGAACGACTCCCGTAAGAGGAACGCAATCACAGAAAGCTTCTGCTTGCCTGAGGCCATTTTGTCCAGTCATCGTATCCAGTACGAGAAGCGATTCTACAAAATCAGCTTCACGGAAAGCAACTCGGTGTATTTTCCCAAGTTCCGCCATGAGATTTTGCTTATTATGTAATCGCCCCGCAGTATCCGCAATAACAGGAGAATGTTTTCCCGAAGCCTTTGAAGCCTGAAGAGCGTCAAAAAGAACTGCTGCAGGATCGCTTCCGTATGGCTGAGCAATAACCCGGGCATCCATTCTTTCTCCCCATATTTTCAATTGATCTATTGCAGCAGCACGAAAGGTATCACATGCGGCAAGAATAGGGGTATTGCCATTTTTTTGAAGCATAAAGGCAAGCTTGCCTGCGGTAGTCGTTTTGCCGGACCCGTTAATACCGACAAGAAGTATGGCGGAAGGTTTTTCCGGAGAATCCGATACATGGATACCCACGCCAGTTTCAGGTACTTCCTTAAAAAAAGAAAGCAGAGTATTGGCAAACTCCTCCTGAAGTTGCGCTGCCTGGGTAAAGCCTTTCCGTTTAGCCGTATCCCGAAGATCCTCTATGATTTCCTCTACCACGCCAACTCCCACGTCACCGAGAAGAAGGGTTTCTTCTAGATTCTCCCAAAAAGACTCTTCCAGCGTCTCTTTCAGGAAAAGGGAGGAGATGCCTCCCATCCATTTTTGCTTGATATTTTTCAAAAAACTTTTACTGAGTTTGTTCCATAACCCCATGGGAAATCCTCCTTAGCGAGGAATTTTCGATCTATATTTATCTTGAAGGTCCTCTTTACAGCTGCATAAAGCCCAGCATTGCGACAAAAGTTCCGTTTTGCTTTTTTCTCTCGAAAGAAAACTTTTCAGGTAAAGAAAAGAATGTTTTCAGAACGCTATCCCATATCATTTATTCTCGAGAAGAAGTTTTTTCCTGGGAAGATTTATTCTGATCCTTACCGCTTCCGTCATTACCTGGTTGAGGCGCACGCTTTCGGGGACGCCGACGCCTTTTACGCTGAGGCTGAGAAGCAGCATTGTCCCCTTCTGCTTTTTTCTGAGAAGAGTTTTTTGATAGAGGAGCATCTTTATTCTGATCTTTTCTCGAGGAGGGGTTTTTCTTCCGGGGTTCTTTTTTTTCTTCCCGAGAAATTTTTGAAGAATCATCCTGTTTTTCCGGAGAAATCTTAGAAGATCGACTCTTTCGGGGAGCCCTGTTCTGAGATCCTGAAGGTTCTTGTTTTCTTTTCCCTCCACGTGTTTTACGGCTCCGTTGAGAAGTTTCCTTTTTCCCCTCCGCTCCTTCCTCTTTTTTTGTAGAGGAGTTATTACCCAGAACTTTGGATTGAGAGCTTTTCTTTCTTCGCTGGAGTTTTTTCTTCGGATTCTCTTTTTGCGTAGCATTATCAAGAGAACTCCGCACATCTTTTTCATCTTTTTCCGAAGTCTGAAGCACGTCTTTTCTAACGTTTTGATCATCTTTGCGACCCTTCACCAAGGGCTTGGAAGAAGGAGGTACAAAGGGCTTTTTAGAAGGGCTTTGGTCAATATCTGATTCCCATTCCTTGCCTTCCTGGATAACAGAACAAAATTCTTTGTACTTTGCAATGGGCACCAGAATCTCCCGGCCCATGCCGAAAATACGTGCCGATTCTGTAACGATATCAACACCGGAAAGGACATACGTCGCTTCAGGACCTCGAATTTTTGTCCCCGGATTCGGCAAATGATCCCATAAATCCTTGTACATAAAATGCTCGTAAGACATGCAACACATCAATCTTCCGCATATTCCAGAAATTTTTGTAGGGTTAAGGGCGAGGTTTTGCTCTTTTACCATACGAATACATATGGGAGAGAACTGATGAAGCCAATAGCTACAACAGCACTGCCTGCCACAGGACGCAAGTCCTCCCACAACGCGTGCTTCATCTCGAATGCCTATCTGACGGAGCTCGATACGCGTTTTAAATTCCCGCGCAAGATCTCGAACGTAAGATCGGAAATCGACCCTGTCTTCAGAGGTAAAATAAAGAAAAAGTTTTTTCTTTCCCAGAAGAAATTCAGCGTCCACAAGCTTCATCGCCAAATCATGCTTTCGAAGGATTTTCCTTGCAGTACAAAGAATTTCCGCTTCATCTTTTTCGAGATCTTCACGCTCTTTCAAAAGCTCTTCCCGCGCTTTTTCTATAAAATCCACTTTTTGTATGGTGTTTTCCTGATTTTGATGTTGTCCCCGATGTTCCCGGGAAACACTTTTCTGCTCTTTTTCTTCAGAAGGAGATTCTTCCTTTGCCTTGCCAATCACAAGAACAAGCTCTTCTCCCCGTTCTGTCTGAGCATGGATCCAAGTTCCCCTTTCAAAGGGCTCCTCTCTGTTAGAAAAGAGATACCCCAGGAAACGAGGCTTACCATATACTATTAAATACTTCTCCAAAAGAATAGTCCTCCTTCATTATCAAGCAAAGCATATCTTCCGCAAGAGGCTTTGTAAGCAAGCCCTTTTCGTAAATCTTTTCCAGGAACTCTATCTCCAGTTTTTGAGAAGGAGTCCCATCCTTTTTCCCCAAAAAAAGCGGCTCTCTTTTTTTCTCGCTTTTCAGGGAAAGAGGAAGATTCCAAACTCTGCTTTCAAGAGTAGGAAGCAATGTCCGTTGAGAATAGAGAAAAACAAGTAGGCAGTGTTCCGGAGGCTCTTCGGTTATCTTTAAAAGGCTATTTGCCCCTGGAAGGGATAAAGCATCTCCATGACAGACAATGCCAATTTTATGTTTCAGGCAAAGGGGGAAAAAAGAGAGTTCCGAAGCAAGCATTCTGCACATATCAATACTTGGAGGACTCTTTATATCCCCGATAATATGAATATCCGGGGAAGCTGGAGGGGATTTTTCAGAAAGACCTTTTCCTAAAAAAAGATTCTGAAGAATATCCAGAAAAGCTTCCATTCTTCCCTCGGGAAGCCGAAATGCCACAGCATGAGAAAAACGTTCCTTTTCCCATGCAGTATAAAAGAGATTCCAGTTTACATCATTTTTCAAATCATCAAGGAGATAAGACATCCCTTTACCTCATCTAGCAATCGGGAAAGCCTGTTTCTTTCCCCGGCTCTTGTTAATACGACCTCTATTTCTTCAAGGAGTTTTTCTGTTTTTTCAATGGTGACATATACGGAGCGATTTGTCCTCCGCCATTTATAATCTTTTCGGAGCTTCATTCGTTCTTCCGCTTTGTAAAGGACTAATTGTACGGCTTCACGATATTTACCAAGAAGCGTTTTTGAGGGAAAGAGAAAAAGGTGGCGCGAAAGATTGTCCACTTCCTGAAGAAGAACTTCAACTTCCGAAGTTGAAAAAACCGAATCAAAAGTTTTGGAGACGAGAGGTTCGGAAGCCATGGTTTCCCTGGATCCTCTCGAAATTACAGTTTTCCGCGTGTCCCCTTTCTCTTCGTTTTTTCGTCTTTGAATTTTCAAAGGTGAAGCCTCTCTTCAAGGATTTTTTTTGTGTTCTCCCATACCATTTCGGAAGAAGCGGATGCGTCGATCTGAATCATTCTCAATGGATTATCCCGGCATAACACTTCATATTGATTTGCCACTTTTTCAAGAAAATGTATGCCCCGGGCTTCTATGGTATCCAAAGAACTTCTTTGGGAAATTCTCTTAAGGGCATCTTCCGGAGAAATGGAATAAAAGAGCGTAAGGTCCGGAAGAGGAAAAGAAAAAAATGCAGAGAAACATCGCATGAAATCCTCTGATACACAATTTTTTCCAACCTGATAAGCCTGGGTAGAATCCATATAACGTTCACAAACAACGCAAAGCCCCTGTTTCAAGGCAGGTGCAATAACACGTTGAACGTGTTCGTTTCTATCCGCCAGAAAAAGAAGGCACTCCGTGACTACGTGAAGATCCTGGGTTTCCAAAAGAACTTTCTTAAGCAATTTCCCTCCGTCCCATCCGCCGGGTTCCCGGGTAACAAGATATTGCGAAGGAATGCGTTCTTCCAGAAAATCCGTTATATTTTTAAGTTGCGTGCTTTTTCCCGAGCCATCAATGCCTTCTAACGTAATAAACATGGAGTTTTTCGTATCCCCCGTATCGATTTTCACCATAAAAAGGTTGTTTTTTTATTTCTCTTTCTTAACTTGAACTTTTCTGCGAAGTAGTCCTTCCACATAATAGTTCGTACGAAAAATCCGCATTTCCTCTTTATCAATTTTCGATGTGATCACATTGCTAAGAAAGGGATGAGGATTTTCTTCCTCTTTGGAAGGAGGCTCATCCAAAAGAAGTTCCACCACAATTTCATTATTTGACTCCATAACGTCAAGCTCTTTGAGAAAACGATCCATGGATGCGATAGTTTTCCATCCGTCAAGAACCGCTTCCTGTTCCATCTCGGCAATACCTCCACCCCGCACTATCACTTCACAGGATCCTTCATAATCTTCCGGGACAGTCAGGCTAACGCTTTTCGTAAAAAGATTCCCCCTGTAAGGACGCAAGGAAAGCTGCGCTTCCACCTTTTCTCCAGGTTGCACGGATTTTTGTTTCAAGACCACATCTTCGATATAGAGGATACGCGGATTTTCCAGTATTTCAATTTCAAGAGAAAATCCTAGAGGAAAGATGTTCAAAAAAGGGTTTGTCGTGAAAACACGAATTAAATCCCGAGAGTCCTTAAGGCAATTCTGGGCGATATCTTCATCGGAAAAAAACATGTCTTCTCTTTGCCAGCCCGGAAAAGAAGGGGTGCGATCTACTTTAAAAGTAACAAAAGCCGTTCCTTCTCCCTTTCGTCCCCAAAGATTGTCGAGAATCCCCAATAAAGCTGCGCCGGAAATCCCGGAAACCAAGTAGGGATCGTTGACAACGTGGAAACGTTTTTTGCTGATCTTTTCGCTTTGAGGCATTTTAAGCGTCACTTCGAAGGATACCGAAGGAGCAAAAACCTGGAAGATTCCTCCCACTCCTTGAGATGTGTCGCGAGTCATGATGCCTATCAAAGGCCCCATGCTGCCAAGTTTGAAAGGCGTGGCTACGCTGGGAATAACGCTATGGATATATGCAGTACTGACAGGATATGCGACCAAGCCTCGGTTGAGAAAAGGATGGGCAAAAGCAAGGAAACGATTTTGAGCATCCACCGCAGAAACCGTTCCTATGGCCCCCAGTGAAACATCTCCCCATGCTAAAAGAGCCCCCATGGCTTTCCCGGGAGAAAGAGCTTTCTCATAGGATACGGAAGAATTTTCAATTTTCTCAAAAAGCCCCTTTTCTATTCGCAAAGAGAAAGCTTGTTCCAACTCCGCTTTGCTCCGAGAGCTAAAACCATCCCCTTGAAAAACTTGAAATTTCGGTCGTATCTCCTGAAGAAAAATATCCTGTGAAACAGACATATCCCCGCTTAGAGAAGAAGCATCGAAAGAAAGAGCTGTTAACGCTTCCTCGGGAAAAGCTGCAGGGTTTTTGGAAAATTTCTGATCCCAAATATTGATCATGTCTTCAATGGAAGTAGCAAGAGCAAAGTGATGGTCGCTAAATTCCCAGCCGTACCCGATGGCGCCGACAAGTTTGCCTTCCACATAAACTGGACTCCCGCTCATCCCCGAAGCAATTCCTCCCAAAGCATCCGCCAAAGGGCCGAAAGCTTTAAGAAGGATGAGATTATGAGGCTTTTCTTTCCGAGAAATTACGCTGAGAATTTCTACGGGAATTTCTTGTACCGAGGTCCCGGAAATGACGGTTTTCAATACTCCCTTCATCCCTGGGCGAACTTCCGAAATTTGCAGCAACGGAGTCCGAGGCACAAAAGGGACATCCTTTTCTTTCCCAAGAGCGCCCGTATCAAAAAACAAGGTTATACACAAAAAAGACAAGAAACCCAGTAGGGGAAAAAGGAGAAAGATCCTTATCCTTTGCTGCCGATCCGAGGTTATTCGTTTTTTTTCCAACGCAAATACTCCATAATAAAAGGTTGAATGTTTCCATCGAGCACGGATTGGACGTTGCCTATTTCAAATCCCGTGCGGTGATCTTTGACAAGGGTATATGGATGCAGCACGTACGAGCGGATTTGATTTCCCCAGCTACTCTCTTTTTTCTCTCCCTGAATTGCCTCTAGCTGGCTCTGTTGTTCTTTTTTCATTCGCTCGTAAAGCCTGGATTCCAAAACCTTCATAGCAGTTTGGCGATTCATATGCTGAGATCGTTCAGTTTGGCACCCCACCACGATATTTGTGGGGATATGAGTAATACGGATTGCGGAATCCGTCATATTAACATGTTGTCCTCCCGCACCGCTGGATCGGAAGGTTTCAACGCGAAGATCCTCCGAACGAATTTCTACCGAAGCGGTTTCAGGAAGTTCTGGAATTACATCAACCGAAGCAAAACTCGTATGTCTCCTTTTTGCCGAATCAAAAGGCGAAATACGCACAAGGCGGTGAATTCCCCGCTCTGCCTGAAGATATCCGTAAGCATATTTACCATTGATTTGGAATGTGACGCTACGAATTCCCGCTTCCATATCAGGCAAATAATCGATCAACTTTACCTGGAACCCTTCTTTTTCTGCCCATCGAACATACAAACGGTAAAGAATTTCCGCCCAATCTTGGGAATCGAGGCCTCCCGCTCCGGGATGAATACTCACGATAGCATTACCGGAATCATGTTCGTCTTGCAATAAAAGGAGAAACTGCTGTTGAAGAATCTTTTTTTTCAGGAGATCGCTTCGGGAATAAAACTCTTCTTCCAATTCGTTATCACTCATTTCGCCAAGCATTTCACCGAGCATTTCTCCAAGTGTTTCAAGATCTTCAAACTCTGCGGCAACACTTTTAAAAAGCTCCGCCCTCTCCTGAAGAAGAGATAGCTCTTTTGTGACATGCTGGGCGTCTCCCTTTTCCCAGAAATCCTGTTCTCCTATAATTTTTAAAAGTTCTTCGTTTCGTCGGCGTACACTTTCCAGGTCAAAGACTGTCCTGCAATTCGCTTATAAGCAAACGCAGTTCCTCCATAACCGTGGAGATTGGTATAATAGCCACTCAGAAACCTCCCATCGAATTTTACAGCCTTCTATTTTTATCGGCTTCTTTAAAAAATTAAAAATAACTGAGGCAAAGCTCTTCATGTAGTATGTACTGGCTAAGTATAACATCCGTAACAACAGAACCCAAAGAAGGAGACTTTTCCGATGACGGATTTTTCGCCAAATCAACGAGCTCTTGCAAGAATGCTCCTTTCCCATCCGGAGGAAGTGCTTTCCGGGTCTTTTCTTTCGGAAAAACTGGGCATCTCGCGGCAGGCAGTTTCAAAAAATATTCATCTTTTACGAAAAACAGGGTTTCCTGTTTTTTCGCTGGAAAGAAAAGGATACGGCTTGCTTTCCGAAAAAGATTCCCTGCACCCGCTCCTTTTGGAGTGGGAGATACAGCATGTTGTTCCCTCCGGAAAAGTATGGTGTTTTACTTCCCTTTCAAGTACCCAAAGCGTTTTGAAAGAACTTGCCAAAAAAGGGGCTCCCGAGGGAAGTCTCGTATTGGGGGAAACGCAAACTGCAGGCCGGGGACGTACAACACGATCCTGGAGTTCGCCACCAGGGAAAGGGCTTTACTTTTCCGTTCTTCTAAGGCCCTCTCTTCCTCCGGGACATGTCCAGCTTTTAAATCTTGTAGCAGGAGTAGCAGTTTCTCGTGGAATAAAAGAATGTACTTCCCTTACCTGCGATTTGAAATGGCCCAATGATGTTCTTTACAGGAATAAAAAAATTTGTGGTATCCTCTCGGAGGCTGCGAGTGATTCCGATTCTATCCGTTATGCCGTAGTCGGCATAGGAGTTAACGTAAATACGCCAAACGCAGCCTTTCCCCCAACAATCCGGGGAACGGCTCTTTCTCTTTTTGATATTTTGGGAAGGCCTCTTTCTCGAAAAACATTGCTTCTTGCTATCTACAGGAATTTCATGAAAGAGTACCATAGCATAATTTCTGACGGAGCTAAAGCCTTTCTGGATTCTTATCGAACTTTCTGTTCTACCCTGGGGAAAGAAATCTCTCTTTTTTCTCAAGGAGAACCTCTCCAAGGCAAAGCACAAGATGTTACTGAAGAAGGATCTTTGATACTTCTTGTGGATGGAGAGAAAAGGATATTTCATTCCGGAGATGTTTGCCATCTTCGCTGAAGAAAATTTTCCTATTCTATATAGAGTGTGCCCGGGACGATAGCTCTATTCCCCGAGGAAATCTTTTAAAAAAACAAAAAAGTTTTTTGAAAGGAGGTGAGGAACTTGTTGGAAATTACTGAAAGGGAGGTGAGGGTGTTGAGGCTTACGGAAATGTCTCGAACAAGCGGGTGAGCTGCTAAAATAGGTCCGGCGGACCTTTCTGCAGTTTTGAAAAACCTTTCTCATCCGCAACACCCTTTGCTGATCAGCGGTTGGGAACATGGAGAAGATGCAGCTCTTTGGAGTTTGGACGATAAAAGAGCTGGCATTTTTACTCTTGATTTCATTACTCCCGTGGTGGACGACCCTTTTATTTGGGGACAAATTGCGGCAGCCAATGCTTTGAGCGACATTTTTGCCATGGGAGGAAAGGTGCTTCTGGCCTTGAATATCGTTTGTTTCCCCGTAAATACCCTCCCCCTGGAAACACTTGGCCGGATTCTTGAAGGAGGAGAGTCCAAAGTTCTTGAGGCCGGAGGAGTTCTTGCAGGAGGACATAGCGTGGAGGACGAGGAACCTAAATATGGTCTCGCCGTTTTTGGAGAGGTAGAAAAAGAAGGAATATGGAACATTCAGGGGGCGCTTCCCGGAGATGATTTAGTTCTTACCAAACCTTTGGGAACAGGCATCATAGCAACTGCCATTAAAGCCGATATGGTGGAAAAAGCTCACCAGGAAGCCGCTATTGCAAGCATGATCTCTCTGAACAATATTCTTCCGCTTCTTACGGAAGAAAAAATTTCTACAATTCACGCCTCTACAGACGTAACGGGATTTGGCATTGCTGGGCATCTGCTGGACATGCTTTCTCCCTCTACCGGAGCTGTACTCAAACTTTCACGCATTCCGGTTTTGCCGGGCGCTCAAGAAAACGCCTCCATGGGACTTCTTCCTGCGGGAGGATACAATAATAAGACGACCTATGAAGATCGGGTGTTTTCCAAGGAAACCTTGGGCCCCGGAGAGGACGATCTACTTTATGACCCTCAAACTTCCGGAGGACTTCTTTTAAGCGTTTCTAACGGGACCGGTTCTCTTCTTGCAGAACATCTTCGGCAATATGGATTCCCCTATGCCGAAAAAATTGGTAGCATAACCCACGGCTCGGGGAAAATTCTTCTGGAATCTTGATCCCAAGGCATAAAAGCTAGAAAGGAGGAAGGTCTTTAAAGACTTTCCTCCTTTCTCCTTCGAATTTTAGATTAAAAATCAGTCTTTCTCGTTTCCCCGTGAAATTGATTGTAACGATTTACGATGGTAAGGTATTGCTCATAAAGAAAAAGGAAAAAATCTCTTCGGGGTTCGGAGAGAGGCGGATACGATAAGACAAGGCCGTTTTTTTCCTGCTCTATCATCTCCTGAAACTCTATTGGCATACTTTGATCCGTAATCACCAGATGCCCTTTCAGAAGAGCAGTTTCTAAAGTTTGTATCAAAAGAGAGCCCCCTTCCTCTTCCTCCGTTTTGATAAGCAGGGACATTTTTTCACGAGAAGGCCGAATTTCTTGAAAAGCCGCTGCCTTAATCCAAAAAGCATACACCCCGGACAAATTGACAACCTTCACGGATTGCAACATTTTTCGCCCCATATCCACGGTACTTTCAATGCGAGACTCAAATTCCGCAAGATTTCGCTGAAAATAAACATAATGCTCTGGAAAAAGGGAAGAGAGAGTGATAAGCACTTTCTGCCCCAGAAGCGACATGGTAGGCGGATCCAGGTACATGGGGTTTGCCTTCCCCCATAAACTGGGAATATGATCGAAAAGATACCGTACATTTTGCAGCTCGTAGGCAATCGGAATATTTTCGGCTTCTTTATGGTCCAAAACGATAATAACTCCGCCGGAAGGCAGGGAAAAGTGCTCTGTACATAGAGAGTAACCCTCCCAATCAGAGAGAGGATGCACAACAATCTCTTCCCCTCCTACAAAGGATGTTATGTAGGCAATCCAGGGATTGGAGACCCATATCTGGGGTTTTTCGCTTTCCCCGAAAGAGATCCCTAAGGAGGTTCCGCAAAGCAAAAGGAACGCCATCATAATTCTTTTCAGAAAAAGAATCCTAAAAATGCTCGTTTTCGTTTGCATTTCTCACCCTTTAAAACGGAGTTTTGCGTGAAAAATCCATGGCAAACGAAGAAAAAACGGAAGAGTTTTTCCGTCCTTTTTTCTTCACACACCACAAAAATTTTCGCGTTTTTTCAGAAGCAACAGCGACAGAGAGTGATGTTCCTCAAAAAGTCATCTCAAAAAACTATTCTTTCTCCCCGGATAAATCTTTCTTTTACAGGAGAAACGCCAGCATGGTATGCAAAAATGGCGGGACTTCTTCCTTCGAGAAGAAGAAAATCTGCCCGCTTACCTTCCTGAAGGCTTCCGGCAAAGGCGTTTTTCCCTATGGCATATGCCGAATTCAAGGTGGAAGCCACAAGGGTTTCTTCAACACTCATATTCATTTGCAACACCGAAAGCCCAAAAACAAAGGGCATGGATTCGCAGAAACAGGAACCCGGGTTGCAATCTGTAGCTACCGCTACGGGAAGTTTTAAATCTATCATCTTGCGGGCATGGGCAAAAGGTTTTTTCAGGCTATAGGCAGTACAGGGAAGCAGCACTGCTATGGTTCCCTTGTCAGCCATTTTCGCGAGATTGGATTCATTTGCCGCAAGAAGATGCTCCGCCGAAACCGCCTCAAGTTCCGCTGCAAGTCCCGCTCCTCCAAGATCATGCACCTCATCCGCATGAATTTTGATACCCATTCCGAGCTCTCGGGCCTTCATGAGAATACGGCGGCTTTGATCGATGGAAAAAACGCCCTTTTCACAGAAAACATCACAAAAATCAGCTATTCCCCGTTCCGCTATGGCAGGAAGCATCTCTTCCACCAGGTAATTCACAAAGAGATCTTCCCGCCCTTTGTATTCTGAAGGTACCGCATGAGCCCCCATAAAGGTTATGGCCACATCCAAAGGCGTTTCCCCGCGGATACGCTGGATTACTTCCAGCATTTTCAATTCGTTTTGCATATCCAGACCATATCCCGTTTTTATTTCTATAGTGGTTGTCCCCAAGGAAAGAGCCGAAAGAACACGATTTTTCGTGGCTTCGAATAAATTGGCGGAATCCATTTCTCGAAGACTTCGGACCGAGGAGAGAATCCCCCCTCCCTTTTCGAGAATTTCCAGGTAAGGTACTCCGGAAAGGCGCATGGAAAACTCCGTTTCCCGGGTTTCCGCAAAACATATATGCGTATGCGGATCCACGAATCCCGGCACCATACACATTCCTCGGCAATCCACTTCTTCGTGAATCTCCAGGTTTGCCGCATGCCGGCGAACCTCTTTTTCATCCCCCACGGACAGAATTATGCCGTTTTCCGCGAGAAGCGCGCCGGATTCGAAAATACGGAGAGCCCCCTGTTTTTCCCCCGCAAGAGGCTCCCCTTCATCGAAGGGCGTGTAAATTCGGGCGTTTACAAACAGTTTCCGTATGGACATGAGAGACACCTAGTTCCCCATCATCTCAAGAAGTTTAAGCTCTATCACCTGCTGAGGATCGAAATCTGCAATCTGGAGATAATACTCCGTACTCTGGAGAAGAGCTTCTGCGGGAATCATTCCATATACTTCGGTTTCCAGGACTTCCACTCCCCACCGACGGGCTTCCATACGAATCATTTCGACCACGCGATAGAGGGAGTTTTTCTGGTAATCCACTATATTCATACTCACCTGGACGATGCCCCGCTCTTCCAGGGAGAGACCTATGCCTTTCACGTGGCAGAAACCTCCGCTGGAAGCCTTGACAAAACTAGCGATCTTTTTGGCAATGTTCACATCGTCTGTTTTGAGATTAACGTTAAAGGCCACGAGGAATTTTCTCGCTCCCATAACAGTAGCTCCTGCGGTAGGATGCAGTTTGGGACCTCCCACATCGGGAGCCCTTTCAGGGAGCGTGCACTCCTCTTTCAAGGTCTCGTACTGGCCCTTGCGAATAACTTCCAAGCGCTTTCTTTCCGGGCGTTTGGCGGAATCTTCGTAAAAATAAACAGGAATCCCCGTAACTTTGTGATACTCTTCTCCATATGTATGGGAAAGAGCCACGCACTCTTCCATACTGATGTTCTTGATAGGTGTAAAGGGGACCACGTCCACCGCCCCTATCCGGGGATGAGCTCCCTTATGGGCATTCATGTCAATATGTGCCACTGCGTACTGAGCCGCTTCGAGAAGAG
Organism: Synergistaceae bacterium; assembly: GCA_036769705.1. GTDB lineage: Bacteria > Synergistota > Synergistia > Synergistales > Aminiphilaceae > DAIPKP01. The sequence goes on along the minus strand of DAIPKP010000002.1, from coordinate 51,060 downwards.
AGGAGCAGATAGCTTCGGGTTCTCCGACGAGACTGACTACGAGCCTGTTATGGTCTTCGTCTGCCCTGTAATCGAAAAGATAACATCCCTGGGTTTCCTTAAAGGGTTGAACGATCTTTTCGATGATCTCTTTGTTCTTTCCTTCGCTGAAATTAGGAACGCACTCGATAAGCTGTTTAGCCATGATTATAATACCTCCGTTAAATATGAGAGTTCGTGGATCGCAAAAGGAGAAACAGGAATCTGTTTTCTCTTGTATAACGCGGCGTATCGCCATAGCCACCGATACGCCGCGCAAGAAATCCCTATAAAATGAACCTTCGTGGAAACGAGGTTTTTTTAGGGAAGTATTATTTTTTCATCCTCCACCACATTGAAATAGGTGAAGACTCCATCTTTGCCCATCTGAACCTGTACGGGTTTTACCACTTCGCCAATTTCCGTGAATCCCTTGAAAATTCCCGTGAGTCCGTTGAAATTTACAGTTTCGCTCAAAGCTTTTTGTACCGCCTCTTTATCGAGGGTTTGCGCGCGGTTCATGCTGTCCGCAAGAAGAAGCAGCGCGTCATAAGCGGAAGCTCCCACCATATCGGGATCCATACCGTATTGCTCTTTATATTCTGCGATATAATCCTGAACGATAGGGCGAGGATCCTCACGATTGAGGTTCGTCACAATGATAACCCCTTCGGCAGCTTCTCCGGCAATCTCGAAAAATTTAGGGGAATCGGCTCCTTCTTCTCCGAGAATCGTCGCCGTCACTCCCGCTTCCCGGGCTTGTTGCGCAAAAGGCCCGGTCTGGAAATAATATCCCGAAAAGATGATAACATCCGGGTTCACTTCTTTTATTTGCGCGATATACGGCGCATAATCCTTTTCTGAAAAAGCATAGGATTTTTCGAAAAGGATCTCCGGTTTCCCATGTTCTTGGATATAATCTTTAATTCCTACAGAGAGCGTTTGCCCAAAATCATTATCCGCATAGAGCAACACAGCTTTTTCCGCCTTCAGGAGCACATCCGCCACGTACGCCATGGCTTTCCCTTCAACGTTTCCCAAAAATCCGTTACGGAAACAATATTCTCCTGCGGTAGTAACATCGGGATGGATAGCATAGGCCGCTACAAAAGGAATTTTTTCTTCCTGGAAAATCGTAGCCACTGCTCGGCTTGGCATACTGTAGGATCCTCCCACCACAGCGTGGACCTGATCCTGTTCAATGAGTTTGTAGGTAAGAGCTACTGCTTCTTTAGGATTTGCTGCATCATCATAAATGAGAAGCTCTATGGGGTTCCCCAAAACGCCTCCCTGGGCATTGATATTTTTCTGGGCAAGCTCCACGGAGTTTTTTACGCTCAATCCATCCGCCGCAGCAAATCCTGTAAGAGGAGCCAAGACACCTATTTTTACGGTCTCTCCAGCAAAAGCACCGAAAGCCATCAACAAGGATAAGGCTAACACTCCACAAAACATTACCGCCATTTTACGTAACCCTTTCATAAAAAGCACCTCCAATAAAATAAATTTCCCGAATCGGCAATACCTCTTCGGGATTACATCCCTAAATAAGCCTGGCGTAATTCATCCTTTGCGAGTAATGTCTTCTTTTCTCCCTCAAAGACAATTTCTCCGCTTTCTATAACATAGGCATAGTGAGAAATTTCCAAAGAAAGCAAAGCATTTTGTTCCACCAAAAGAATGGTAAGTCCATGCTCTTCGTTAAGCTTTTTCAAAAGGGCGAAAACTTCCTTCACGAGTTTCGGCATGAGCCCCATGGAAATCTCGTCCACCAAGAGCACCTTCGGATCCGGAAGAAGAGCTCTTCCAATGGCCAATTGCTGTTGTTCCCCTCCGGAAAGGGTAGAAGCCATTTGATCGCGCCGTTCCTTCAATATCGGGAAAAGAGAAAAAATCCATTCCATTCGCTCAAGAACAAATCTTTTGGAATACCCCCCGAAAATAGTTCCGGAAATAAGGTTCTCAGAAACCGACATCTCCGGGAAAAGCCTTGCTCTTTCAGGCACAAGCCGTATCCCCTTTCTTGCTCGAAGGTGTGAGGGCAAAGGATTTAAAGCCTCTCCCCGAAAGAAGATATTCCCTTTTGAAGGTACGATTCCCATAAGAGCATGCATGATAGAAGTCTTTCCGGCTCCGTTAGGCCCAATTATAGAAATCAAGGATCCTTCGGGGATAGAAAAAGAGACCCCTTTTACTGCAAGTATATCCCGATAAAAAACTTTCAGTCCCCGCGCCTCAAGCAAGGCCATCTTCTTTTACCCTCCCCAGGTACGCATCGATAACGCGATCGTTTTTGGCGATTTCTTCTGGAAGTCCTTCGGCAATCTTTTCTCCGTGATCCAAAACCACGATTCTGTCGGAGAGAGACATGGCAACACGCATATTGTGTTCGATAAGAAGAATTGTAATCCCTCTGGCACGGATACCAAGAATCGTTTTTTCCAAAAGGGATATTTCTTCATGCCGCAGGCCGGAGAAAGTTTCGTCCAGAAGCAAGAGCGAAGGCTCCAGGGCGAGAGCTCGAGCAAGCTCCAGACGACGTAAATTTCCCAGGGGAAGCGATAGGGCTTTAGCCTTTTCCTGAGCTTCCAAACCCACGAGCTTTAAATATTGACGAGCTTTATCCCTGTTGGCTTTTGTGTCCCAGAAAGAAAAAAAAGGAATCCCCTTGCCATATTTTTCCATTCCCAGGGCAACAAGCACATTTTCAAGCACCGTTAAGGATCCGAAAGGACGAACTATCTGATAAGTACGTCCTATTCCCCGCGATGCCATTTGATGAGGAGGAAGCCCCGAAATATCTTCTCCCTGGAAAAAAATTTTCCCCTCTGTGGGTTTCTGCACTCCGGAAATAATGTTAAAACACGTAGTTTTCCCTGCTCCATTAGGCCCCAGCAGGCCTAGAATCTCCTTTTCTCTTATTTCAAAGGAAACTTTGAGAAGTGCTTGAAGTCCTCCGAAACGCTTGGAAAGAGCCTCCACGGAAAGTACTGAAGAAAAGGGTTGAGAGTTTTTCATGAGACCCTCCTTTGCAACAACTTTCCGAAAACATTTTTTGCCAAACTGTTTTCTCCGAGGAGTCCACTAGGTTGGTAGCGTATCATGCATAACAACAAAAGGGCGTACATCAGAAGACGATATTCTGCAAAAGGTCGAAAGAGCTCAGGTAGAAATCCAAGAATAATAGCTCCCACGAGAGGTCCCCAAAGAGTTCCCATGCCTCCAAGAACTATTATGGAAAGAAGCATTACCGAAGCGGGAAAGCCAAAATCTTCAGCGCTGATAAAACGCATGGCATGAGCATACAAAGCCCCGGAAAGCCCCGCAAGAGAAGTCCCCAAAATAAAAGCAAAGAGCTTATACTTTACGGAGGAAATTCCTACCGTGGAAGCGGCAGTCTCTTCTTCCCGAAGAGAAATACATCCCAATCCTGCCCAGCTTTTTGAGAAAAGCCATACGAGAAGGAATGCCAGAATAAAAAAGGTCAGGCAAAGTAAAAAGAAGGAAGCGCCCTTAAGTCTTATCCCCCAAAAATAGATACGTGGAATACCGCCAATACCGAGAGCGCCTCCAAAAAAGGGGACATACAGAAAAACGGATTCTACGATGAAGTTCACACCTATAGTTGTAATGGCGAGAAAATCCTCCCGCACCCGTATACTTGGAAGTCCACAAAGAAATCCTATACTACCGCTTATTGCGATCACGCAAGGCAGAGCCTCCCAGAAAGTCATGCCGAAACGGGTGGAAAGTATCGCTGCAGAATACGCTCCGATACCAACAAAAGCAGCGTGCCCCAAAGAGATTTGCCCCGCAAACCCCACGATAACATTAAGTCCGCATGCTGCAATGGCCTGGATAAGGATAAAGGTTCCCACGGTAATAACGTAGCTATTCATGGGTTCAAGCTCCTTTTCTGCTGGAAAAAAGCCCTGTAGGTTTCCACATAAGGACTGAGATCATCGCTATGAAGGCGATGGCATCACGAGGAAGTGGAATATTCGCATATCCAATAAGAAGAGTTTCCGCTATTCCGAGCAGTAAAGATGCGAAAACCGCTCCCTGAATCGATCCCAATCCTCCGACAACGATAAGAGCCAAAGATTTATAAGCCGGTACGGCTCCCATGGTGGGATACACCTGATTATAGTAAATTCCCACCAAAACGCCTGCGACGGCTGCAACAGCAGAGCCGATAACAAAAGTAAGGTCGATGGTTCTCCTGGCATTGATACCGTTTGCCTCCGCTATCTCGATATCCTGACTGGAAGCTCGCATGGCAAGGCCAAAGGATGTTTTCTTAACTAAGAACCAAAGGAAGAAAAGGATTACAAGCGTAATAAGATAGACTCCGATAAGCATAGATGAAATGGAGAGAGATCCCAAAGAGACTTCCGGAAACGGTAACGATGCGGGAAAGGCATGTATATGCGGCCCGAAAATAAGTCTGCAAACCTCTTCTATAATGAGAAGTATAGATATACTCCCTATGAGAGGGACGAAGGGAGGGAATTTTAGAAGGGGAAAATATACAAAACGCTCAATGCAAACGCCTAGAAGAGCACAAACTGCCATGCTGCTTCCCAGAGCTATTAAAAGGCTGCCCGAGGAAGAGTAAAAAAACAAACCCACGTAAGCTCCTACGGTATAAAGCCCCGCATGAGCCACGTGAAGAATTCGCAAAATTCCATATACCAATGCCAAGCCTAATGTTATGAGGGCATAAATAGACCCCATGGCAAGACCGTTCAAAAGCTGTTCCAAAAAAAGTGTCATGCCTACCCCCTGATTTTTTCGGTGTTAAGAAACATCGGAAGATGTAAATTTTCAGTGGCCTGTTCTCAGGTTCATGACATCCATAAATGTGGAGTAAAAAGTTTACAATTCTCCTACCGTTTCTTCCACTGCTCTTAAGATAGTCCCTTCTTCAAGAAGAGCGATAAGAGAAAGAATATCCGGGTGAAAATACCGATCCTCTTCCACCGAAGCAATCTCCTCGCGGATAGCTTTATAGGCAGCATGGGTTCCCTTGCCGGGAAGGAGAGGCTTCGAGAACTCAAGCCCCTGGGCAGCGGAAAGGAGTTCTATGGCAAGGATTTTCTTGATGTTATCCACCACTGTAACAGCCTTTCTCGAAGAAAACATACCCATAGAAACATGATCTTCCTGATTTGCCGAAGTAGGAATCGAATCTACGCTGGAAGGATGACAGAGGACCTTGTTTTCCGACACAAGAGCAGCTGAAACATATTGAGGGATCATGAACCCGTTATTCAAACCACTTTTATTGACAAGAAAAGGCGGAAGCCCCGAGAGCTTGTGATCTACCATTCTCGCGGTTCTGCGTTCCGAAATACTTCCCAGTTCAGCAGCGCCAATAGCAAAAAAATCCATCGCTATGGCTATGGGCTGCCCATGAAAATTTCCTCCGCTCAGAGCCTCTTCATCGGCAGCAAAAATAAGGGGATTATCTGTCACCGAATTTATTTCAATTTGTATTTTCTGTTTTACATATTCGAAAGCATCTCGAGAAGCTCCGTGAACCTGGGGAACACACCGAAGAGAGTAGGCATCCTGAACCCGATCATGTTTATACTTCTCCACGATCTGTGAACCCTCGATAAGCTTCCGCATATTCGATGCCACCAATTTTTGTCCGAGATGAGGGCGAAGATCATGAGTTCGAGGATCGAAAGCATAAGGTACCCCGTGCAGAGCTTCCAAGGAAAGCGCTGCCGCAATGTCCGCAATTTTTGCAAGCTCTTGGGCATCTACCAGTGCCAGAGCTCCAACGGCAGTAAGTGCTTGGGTTCCGTTATTCAGAGCTAAACCTTCCTTAGGCTGAAGAGCGATGGGTTCCATGCCCAACAAACGAAGCACATCCATGGTATCTTGATCCTTGCCCTGATAACGAACTTTTCCATAACCAAGAAGAGTAATGGCAAGATGAGAAAGGGGGCAAAGATCACCGCTGGCTCCTACGGAGCCCTGGGCAGGAATAAGAGGGTGAATCCCTAAATTAAGATATTCTACGAGACGCTCCAAAGTAGGAAGACTTATGCCGGAAAAACCCCTGGTAAGCGTGTTGATTCGCAAAAGCATAATAGCTCGCACAACTTCTTCAGGAAAATAATCTCCGGTGCCACAAGCGTGGCTTAGCAGAAGGTTTGTCTGGAGTTGGCGACTTTGGTCTTTGGGGATAACCACGGAAGAAAGATCCCCAAAACCCGTGGTAATTCCATATATACTTCTCTCTTCCCGAACCCAGGAAGCCACTTTCTCGGCACCTCTCTGTACGAGAGCTACCGCCCCGGGATCTAGACGGACACGATAGCCCTGCCTCGCAACTTTACATACGTCTTCGAGAGACAGTGAATGCCCATTAAGTAATATTGTCTTTGCCTCCATTTACTACCATCCTCCTCACATTTCATCCCCTTCTTGCTTATTATGGCAAGAATTTCCCGTAATAATATGGGTCGGAGCACCACAAAAAGGGCACTTTCCTTCTTTACCGACTTCAACATCTAAAGCATTATAACATGACCGTATTACAATGTCATTCCCGCAATTATGACATTGTGTGTTTTCTGGAACGCCTGTATTCCCAAGATATACATATTGCAAGTCTTCTCGAGCTTCCTGACGAAGGTTGCGAAGCAATTCCAGGGAAGGGGGCGGACCTTTCCATCGGTAAGCGGGAAAAGCCCGGGTTATATGGAGAGGAATAAAGGGGGAGAGAGAGGCTAGCCAACGAGTGCAGGAACGGAAAAAACTGTTCTCCGTGTTCATGCCCGGCACTACAAGCCACGTTACTTCCACATGGACATTCTGCTCCACGAGAATCTCTACAAAACGCTGAGCATCGGCAAGAGAGCCTTTGAGAAGCTTCTGGTACTGGTCTTTGTTAAAAGATTTTATGTCAACGTTACATGCCCCGAGAAGAGGTGCCAGCTCTCTGAGAGGTTTTTCCAACATTTGCCCATTTGTCACAAGGATCGCATGGTTGCCTTTCTCTTTCCATAAAGAAGCACAGTCTCTCAAAAATTCATACCACACCGTAGGTTCATTATATGTAAAGGCAAGAAGAGAAAGGTTTTGCTCTATTCCCGCTGCGACAATTTCCTCGGGAGAATGTTCCCGGGTGGAAATTTCCGCATGAACCAGTTGATGATTTTGGCAATAGGGGCAATCCATGGTGCATCCGCGAGTTCCCAGGGAAAGAACAAACTCCCCGGGAAAATAATGATACAAGGGTTTTTTCTCCACAGGATCCACGGCCCAAGCCAAAGGCCTTCCGTAAACCAGGGAGCTCAAGCCTTTAAAAGGCACGTGTCTCCTGGCGTTACAAAATCCCACATCTCCGGGGGCGAGCAAGCAAGAGCGAAAGCAGAGCTCGCAACGAACATTTTCCCCTTCCCAATGCCACCAGGAAGCGTTTCGAAAAGGAAGAGTTTCTGAAAAGGATTTTTCTTCAGGCTCTTTATCATTCTTCATAACGAGTCACCCGAAAAGACATAAGGTCCACATTTTCCAGGGAAGTCTCAAAAATACCCGCTTTTTTCATGGCTATTTGAACTTGTTGCAAAGGAGTTTCAACGCCTTCGAGATTCGGTAAAAGCACTCCTCTTCGAGAATTCTTTGAAACGATCACCCCAAAATTTTTGGGATCCAAAAGTTCGAAGGAAGTTTTTTCCGGGGTTTCTAAGATATCGCACGAAAAAAGAAGTGAAGAAAGTTCTTGTTCTTTGACTGGGGAAAAGCGAGGATCTTGAAAAGCTGCTGCCCTGGCATTTGAAATAAGTTCTTCCGTCAAGCAGGAAGCATTGGGGAATAACGTTCCTATACAGCCCCGGAGAGCGCCATCCCGGCACTTTATCGAGACGAAACAGGCTTTTGGCAGAGAGAGCTCCGGATATTCCCCTTTCATGAGATGCGTAATGCGAAAAGGATCAGGAACAATTCGTTTCTGTAAGTCACAGGTTATCACATATCGGGCAAAAACGGGATAGGAGAAAGGGGAAGGAAGAGGAAGGGAATTTTTCATATCAAAGATCCTCCCGAAGCCGGAAGTTTTTCGAAACATGATACGCTACGCAATATCCTACTCCGAAAGGGGCTTCATAACTGAGGATGTGGAAAGGTTGGTCTTTTGTAAGCCCCTGAGCAAAGAGAACCGAGGCAAGGCCGCATTCCTGGGCATCTCTGCGTTCCTCGAAAGAAAGGTTTCTCAAGGGCAAGCTTTCCCCTTTACCAAGGCACTCGACTACCATTTGGTCAAAGCGTTCTCCCCAGGGATGATATTTTCCTGGAGAAGAAGGCGATAATCCATGAGAAAGATCGCCGCTCGCAAGAAGCCCCCATTTTTTTTCAGGGAAAAACTCCGCAAGAACTCTTCCGGCATCGTAAGCGTTTTGAGGAGAAAGCCCTACAGGGTTCATGAGAAGAAGGGGGGGAAGAGAAAAACTCCAGAATTGCCTGAAAAAATAGAGAGGGACCATGCAACCATGATCGAGAACACCATGAGAGGAATGGAGGATTTCCGAAGAGATGCCACTCCGGGTCAACGCTTTTTCTAAATTTGAGACATCACAATTCTCCCCCGGAACTTCAAAAAATACCGAAGGAGCGTTAAACATGTCAAAGGATCCTCTATACATTGTAGCTGTGGAAAAAACCATTTTCCCGGGAGCAAAGGGTGCGTGCGGAGAAAGGGCAACAAGCATTTCCGGTTTTTCCAGGTATTCCTCAAGCTCCCAAAAAGCTTGAATGGTAGATTCGGCCTCCTTCTCTCCTCCTCTTCCAACCTCGGGAACCACAATTGGCGGATGCGGTACCACACACGCCCAGATCCACATGAAAATCCTCCTTTCTCCTCAGGAACGATAAAAAATCGAGGCCTTCTTTAGCAAACTCTACAAAATCATCATAGCATCTCCAAAAGAATAAAAGCGATATCCCTTTTCAACAGCTTCTCGATATGCGTAAGAAACTTTTTCATATCCCCCGAAAGCGGAAACCAGCATGAGAAGAGTGCTTTGGGGAAGATGGAAATTTGTAATTATGCCATCCACTACACGAAAGGAATATCCGGGATAGATAAAAAGAGTGGAAACATCTTTACCAGCTCGCAGTACCCCCGAGGAGGCTCCGGTTTCCAAACCCCGGACAGCCGTAGTGCCCACGGCAATAACTTTCCCCTTGCGTTTTTTCGTCTCCTCCACCGCTCTTACAGTGGATGAAGAAATTTCGAAATGTTCCTCGTGCATCGTATGGTCCCGGATATCTTCAACCTGTACGGGACGGAAAGTCCCAAGACCGATATGAAGCGTAAGAAAAGCCAGGGAAATTCCTTTCTTCTGAAGATCTTTCAAAAGTTGCTCAGTAAAGTGAAGGCCTGCAGTAGGAGCAGCCACCGAACCCAACTCCCTGGCATAGATGGTTTGATATTGATCCGCCTCTGCCCTGGATTCTGTAATGTAAGGCGGCAAAGGCACTATGCCGCAGTCCTCTAAAAAAGCATAGACGTCCAGGGATTCGGGAAATTCGACAAACCGGAGCCCTCCTTCCAGGGATGAAGGAAGAACATGTACCGCGATTCCCTTATCTAGAAAGACTCTGGTATGTCTTTTCAATTTTTTCCCCGGTCGTACCAAAGCTTCCCAAACATGCGGGCCTCTCTCCGAGGGACGAAGAAGAAAAATTTCCACCTTCCCGCCACTTTCCGCCTTTTCTCCAAAAAGGCGGGCCGCAAGCACCTTGGTGTCATTGAGGACGAGCAAATCCCCGGATCGCAGAAAATCTCCCACTTCCCGAAAGATTCGATGATGCAGCTTCCCCGTTTCGCGTTCCAGCACAAGAAGCTTCGCCATATCTCTTGGTTCCACAGGGTTTTGAGCAATTTGCTCTTTAGGTAGTTCGTAAAAATACTTTTTTGCCTGAAAAAGATCTTTTTCCATAGACCCTATTCTACTCCGTTTCTAGTATGCTTTTTTTATCGTGGTTCCCGGATAATAATGTCCGAGAATCTTTTGCCATGTCCATCCCTTTTCTGCCAGGGCCTTAGCTCCCCATTGAGAGAGCCCTACTCCGTGTCCCCACCCTTTTCCGGAAAAAAGGAAGATCCCTTTTTCAGGCAAAGGAAGCTTTCCAATTTGAGTACTTTCCGTGGAGGGTCGTTTTTTTTCAAGATATTCCCTCTGTTTTTCCGGATGCAACAACATATCCATGAGTTCCTCCGTAGAAAAAACCCCTTGCTGCGTCATAATCGACAATTCCTCCTGCTCCTTGAAAGAAACTTTTTCTTCCGAAGAATTTCCGGTGGATTGAGAGGAAGAAAGAATTCGAAAATGAGTACTTTTGAGGTTTTTACTCCCTAAAGCCATACGGAAACGATGAGCCGAAACGTTCCGGGTTCCCAAGCTTCCCGATATCTGGAGATCAATAGCCCTCCCGTAAGGATCCTCTTTTGCCACCTTCACAGCATACACTTCTCCCACAGATTGGCCCATTTTTCGTAAGACTTCCCCGATCTGGCGAGAAGTAAGCGAAAGTTCCCACTGCGAATAAGGTGAAGTATATACTACAGGTTCTTGCCGGGGTTGCAAATAAGGGATGGATCCGCCCCAAACATGCCGGACGTCCGCTGTGCTTCCGCCGCTATCAGAATGGTAAGGCGTAAGAGCATATTTCCCCTGATAAACCAGTACCATGCCTTTCGTGGCTTGAATGGCCTTATCAATCCGGCGGTCCTCAGCGTTTATTCCTCGATATACCTGACAGTGAGGGGTAGCGCAAAGATCGAAGTGCTCCGAAGCATGCCTCCCCTTATGGGAGATAGCATATGTACGGGCCACAACAGCCTGAGCCTTGAGAAACTCCACGGACCATGCCGGATTAGCTTCCATTTTCAGAACACCCCGAAGATAGTTTTCCACATCTATCACATTTATTATGGACAAACCGGAAGTCCCCTGATAAATTTCGAGAGATCCCCGGTAAGGATGGTTCCCCCAAGCAATCGGCGCTTTCCCTTTAATTTTTACAGGGAGAGAGAGTGTTTTTTTATTGACTTCGATGGTATGACTATTTCGGCGCTGAAGAGAAGAAGTCCCGGAAAAAGAGTACTGTTTCCCCTGAGAATCTATCAAGGTGTAGCTTTTTGCAGAGGATAAGGTCCCTTTGGTCACCCCTTGGGCGACACAGATCCGTAAAACGCCTCCGGAGCTTCCCCATGCGGGGAGAAATGATGAGAAAAGAACCGAGAGGAAAAGGGCGCACAAAAGAACGGAAAATTTTTTAGGGTAGAAAATCATGAAGAGAAGCTCCTTCCCAGGATCTAAGAATTTTATTTCCTCAAAAAACGCAGGATGAAGGAAATAGCCGAGAGGACAAGACTTATCAAAACCATGGAAGTAAAGGGAAAAAAGAAAACGCCCTTTTTTGTTCGGATGGTTATATCTCCAGGAAGTTTCCCAAAAGAAAAGGAAGGCATGTAATGCCCTAACAGGAAAAAAAGGACCCCGAGAAAGAGAAATACTCCTCCAAGCACGAGGAATATTTTGGAAAAAGAAACCATGGAGCTACTCTTCTTCCCAGGGAAAAACCCTTTGCCCTTCATTTGCGGACATATGCGGAGGCTTCAAGGAAAAAAGGAAAAACGCATTATCCGTGGCCTTCCTTCCTCGAGGTGTTTTTTCAAGAAACCCCTGGCGTATAAGAAAAGGTTCGTAAATATCTTCCAAGGTTTGAGATTCTTCATTTATGGCAGAAGCAAGCGTGGAAAGCCCTACTGGACCTCCGCCGAAAAGTTGTACGAGAGCTCCCAGATATTTCCGATCTCCTTCGTCAAGCCCCTGCTCATTTATTCCGAGCATATCGAAAGCTATCCTGGCAACATCCAAATGTACGGAGCCTTCTCCTTTCACCTGGGCAATATCGCGAATTCTTCGAAAAAGTCGAAGTGCCACTCGGGGTGTTCCCCGAGAACGCCTGCCGATTTCCTGGGCCGCTCCTTCTTCGATGGGAATATTATGTTTTTGAGCTGCCCGAATGACGATGGAAGACAAATCCTCGGGAGAGTAAAGATCAAGCTGTTCCACGATACCAAAACGTGCTCTTAAAGGCGATGTGAGAAGTCCCAGCCTTGTGGTAGCTCCTATAAGCGTAAAGGGAGGAAGAGAAAGTCGGATGGTTCTGGCAAGAGGCCCCTTGCCTACCACAATATCCAGAGCAAAATCTTCCATTCCCGCATAAAGGATCTCTTCCACATTGGAAGGAAGACGGTGAATTTCGTCGATAAAAAGCACGTCTCCCTCCTGAAGGTTGGAGAGAATTGCCGCAAGATCTCCAGATCTTTCAAGAGCGGGCCCGGAAGTGACCCGCATCTCCCCTCCCATTTCACGAGCTATGATGCCTGCGAGAGTCGTTTTTCCCAATCCCGGAGGGCCGTGAAAAAGCACATGGTCTAAAGGTTCCCGGCGCTGCATGGCAGCCTGAATATAAATAGAGAGCTTTTCCTTGAGATTTTGCTGGCCTACAAAATCGCCAAGAACCTGGGGGCGAACCGGAAGAAGCTCTTCTTCTCCGAGAAGGGAAGGGGCTCCCACAAGGCGTTCCTGTTCCTCCTGATGAAGAGTCATCTTTGCAACCTCCGCAAAGCCTCGTGAAGAAGCGAGCTTTCATCCGTTACAGGGAACTCTCCTTTATCGAGCACTCCCTCTATGGCAACAAGAGCTTCTCTTCTTCCAAAACCAAGAGAAAGAAGTGCTTCCAAAACTGTATGCTGTACCGAAGCTTCTCCGGCAGGCCTGCTTTTCTCGGAGGAAAACTGGGGCGCGAAAATCGAGCCATCTGCCAAGGCTTTCTGGACCTTTTCGGAAAGCTCGAAACAGAGACGCTCAGAAATTTTCTTGCCAATTCCCGGAAGAGCGGAAAAAAGAGAAGCCTTGGAACTCACGATAGCTTCGAAAATGTCTTGAACTTCAAGGGACGACATGATTCCCATAGCCATTCGACTGCTCACGCCTCGCACAGAAGCAAGCATGGAAAAGAGAGTGCGTTCATTTTCGTCAGCAAATCCAAAAAGAAGAAATCCCGTATCCTCCTGAGGCTGCAAATGGACAAAAAGAAAAAGAGGTTTTTCTTTCTCTGCCATATCAAAAACAGCCCGGGTACAGAGAAAACGGAACCCTATGGCTCCCACCTCCAGAACAAGCTGTCCCCGGTCAGGTTCCAAGAAAGTTACAATACCCTTACAATACTGAATCATCTATTTTCTCCCGGATTGTATCTCATGAATTTCCAGAGCCCTCAATCCTTCGACAATGGCGGAAAGAAAGAAGCCCCGTAATGGCGATGGCAAGCCCATCCGCCGCATCATCCGGACGCGGAAGCTCCGAAAGATTGAGAAGACGTTGTACCATTTTCTGGACTTGTATTTTTTCAGCCTTTCCGTTTCCGGAAACCGCAATTTTCACATCCCCTGGATTGGGCTCCAAAAGGGGTTTTTTTTCCAATGCCGTCATAAGTAGCACAACTCCCCGAGCCTGCCATACCATTTCTGCGGTAGTTTTATTTTTTCCGAAATACAGCTTTTCTACCGCTACACAATCCACGGGGTACGCGGCAAAAAGAGTTTTCAATCTCTCATAAACAGAAAGGAGACGTTCCTCCATTGGTTTTTTCGAAGACGTCTCCAGACAACCATAAGAGAGAGATTCAAACATAGATCCCTTAAGCGATACCACTCCATATCCAAGACGTCCCAATCCCGGGTCGACACCAAGGCATATCATTAGTTTTCCAGGGAATTCGCGATATCCTCGGAAATGTCGAAATTGCAGGATACGGCCTGGACATCATCGTGGTCATCAAGAACATTGAGAAGATTAAGGATTTTTGCCGCCACATCTTTCTCCTCTATGGGAATCGTCGTTTTCGGAACATGCTGCACCTCTGCGGACTCTACATGGTATCCCGTTTTTTTAAGAGCCTCCGCTACGGTCATAACGACCCCGGGATCCGTATATACGGTAATCCCCTCTTCGCCCGGAGAGAGATCCTCTCCTCCCGCATCAATGACTGCCATCATAAGCTCTTCCTCGTCTACCGCACCTTGAATTTCCACAACTCCTCGGCGTTCAAAAATCCAGGCGACACACCCGGCTTCTCCAAAAGTTCCTCCATTACGACTGAGAAGGGCACGAATCTCCGGAGTCGTTCTGTTTTTGTTATCCGTAGTAGCCTCAATAAGAACAGCTACCCCCCCCGGACCATATGCCTCGTACATGACTTCTTCGTATACTGCCCCTTCGATCTCTCCCGTGCCGCGCTTGATGGCCCTATCGATATTGTCGGAAGGAACTGATGCGGATTTAGCACGCTCGAGGGCAGTTTTTAATTTCATATTCATGGAAGGGTCGCCTCCGCCTTCCCTGGCGGCAACGATAATTGCTCGAACAAGTTTCTGGAACGCAACGCCTCGCTTAGCATCCTGCGCCGCTTTCCTATGTTTGATATTGGCCCATTTAGAATGTCCTGCCATAAAAAAACACCCCAATTTTTAGATAAGTTTGTATAATGGCCTCGCCATTACATGATATTACTCTTCTATGCTGCAAAGAGGAGGCATATTCCTTTTATGCTCGGAACGCCGAAAAGCTTTTTTTACAAAGGATTGTACCTCTTCCGAGACCTCTTGCTCAAGAAAATACATGTCAAGCTCTTCGTAGGTAACTCCCATCTCCTGCTCATCCGTTTGTCCCGACCAAAGCCCCGCAGAGGGGGGTTTAGTAATGATTTCCTGGGGAACCCCCAGATGTTCCGCAAGAGCCCGCACTTCCCCCTTGAGCAAATCCCCTAGAGGAAGAAGGTCGGCTCCGGAATCTCCGTGCTTTGTAAAATATCCTACCATCAACTCGACCTTATTACCCGTACCGCAAACGAGGTATCCCTTCTCCTGGGCTATCGCATAAAGAGTTATCATCCGCAGCCGGGGCTTTATGTTTGCCAGGGCAAGCGGAGAAGAAAGTTTCTCTTTTTCGGGAAAAGCTCCAAGAAAGGTGTCGTAGGAATTGGAAAGATTTACTTCCGTTATAGGGATATCCAAAGCTTTCGCTACGGCTCGGGCATGATCCGCATCCTGGGAAATACTATGGCAGGGCATGATAACGCCCAGGACATTTTTGCCAAAAGCTTTTCGGGTAAGCCCTGCAACTACTGCGGAATCTATTCCTCCGCTCAGGCCAAAAACTGCGCCGGATCTTCCGGAAGAAGTCCCCTGTTCTTGAAGCCATACAACTATCTTTCTTTCCAAAGAAACGGAATCCCTGTATGCTTTCATTAGATCCTCCCTCTGCGCACCGATTTGCTTTCAAAAAAGTATTGTAGCATAACTTCCCGGAGTCTTTTCCTTTCCAGCGAAAGGATATATCGAAAGGATGTATAAAGAAAACGATTCATTCGAAAAGAGGAATTCCCATGAAAAAAGCTCTTGTTTTTGACGGTTACGTCGATGAGCCTTCCTGCTTTGGAGTACCCCCATATATTTCACCTTACGTTCGCTATGCTTTTGGATTACTCCAAAGCTACGGCTTTCAAGTTTCCTATATTACCGCAGACGAATGGCGAAAAACCCCTCATGAAAATTTGTGGAAAGAGGCAGAAATAGTCACTCTTATCACGGGATTTACCGTGCCTGGCCGTTATCGGGGAGGAAAGCCTCTTCTTCTCGGAGAACTCGAAAAATTATTGGAACTTCCTCGTAAAGGACTCCTTTTTTTTGGAGGTTCCATCACTCATGGATACTCAATTCAAGGAGGACGTGCGGCCAAGGGTATGAAGGAATTTGCAACACGGGGAAATTGTTTTGCCGAAGATCCCGTGGCCTCTCTGCAGGTCTATTTGGAAGAAGGCCGCATAGAACCTTCCGCACGGAAAAATTACAAAAACCTGACAAAGTGGGCCGTGGAAGGAGCTTCCCTGGTTTTTCAGCACCCCTTTTATCCACAGGTAATCGCTGAATTGGAGCTTTCTGAAGGATGTGGGCGAAAGGGGAAACATTGCAGTTTTTGTACCGAATGGCAGAGAACGCCCTACCGAGAACGCCCCGTAGCGGACGTACTCAAAGAAATCGAAGCGCTTGCAGCCTGCGGGATCCGGAATTTCCGCCTGGGGAAATGTTCGGATATTCTAGCTTATGGCGGAAGCGAAACCCCTCAAGGGAAACGCCCGAATCCAAAAACTTTGGAAAAACTCTACAGGGGTATCCGGAAAGCTTGCCCGGAATTGGAAGTTCTTCATACGGATAACTGCAATCCCTTGACAGTAGCAAGGTTCCCCGAAGAATCTAGAAAAAGCGTGGAAATTATTGCATCCTACAACACAGAAGGAGATTGTCTCTCTCTGGGGATAGAAAATCTGGATCCCCTTGTACTCTCATTGAATAATCTTAAAATAACTTTTGAAGAAGCTTTGGAGGCCGTGCGTATTATTAACGAAGCTGGGGGCTGGCGAGAACGTCCGAGAGGACTCCCCAAGATTTTACCCGGGTTGAACTTCTTGCTTGGCCTTCCGGGAGAAACCGGAGAATCCTATAAATTAAATGCTTTTTTCCTTGAAACCTTGCTGCGGGAAGGCCTTTCAGTGAGAAGAATCAACATACGGAAGGTTATTCCTTTTCAGGATTCTCCCTTGCCCAAACTGCTTCAGACAAACCCTCCCCGAGTAAAATCTCAAAAAACGAGAAAATGGAAGGAGTGGGTTCGTGAAGAGGTGGATCCCGTCATGTTCCAGCGTTTTGCTCCTCTTGGAACCGTCTTTCGTAATGTATTGACAGAAAAACGTTCGGGAAAATGTCTTTTTGGAAGGCCCCTGGGAAGTTATCCGCCTCTTATAGGTATTATGGATGAAAACCTTCAGGAAAATCTGAAAATAGACGTAGCCATAACAGATTACGGAAAACGTTCTCTTACAGGAGTTCCTTATCCACTTTCTCTCGCTACCTGTTCGCGGACGAATCTTTTAGCTCTTCCGGGCATTGGCAAAGCCCGGGCAGAACAAATACTCACAAAGCGCGCAGCAAAAGAGAGTTCTTCTTCTCTGGAAAACATTTTGGACGACTCACTTTTGGCTGCAAAGCTTTCCATGTATTTTTCAAAAGAAAGGGAAGAATAAAATCCTGGTTCGGGGAAAACAAAAAGACGGCCATCGCCGCCTTCTTGTTACTACCTCTATTGTTGACCTGTAAATCAAAAAAACTATTTATCCACCATTTCTTTCAGAACCTTACCAGGCCTGAAAACAGGAACCTTTTTCGCAGGGATCTTAATGACTTTCTTGGGATCTTGGGGATTACGTCCCTGACGCGGTGCCCGATTCCGAACCTCAAAGGTTCCGAAACCTACAAGCTGCACCTTATCGCCCCGGGAAAGAGCCTGTTCGATGGCAGAGAAAACTGCGTCTACGCACTCACTGGCATCTTTCTTACTGCTACCGGTCGTTTTGGCAACTTCATTTACCAAATCACTTTTGGTCACACGAAACACCTCCTAAAGATTTGGGACAAAACCCTATGATATCAGGGCTGAAGTCGCCCTTTGATTCATTATTACAGCTTTTGTTAGGAAGGTCAAGAGTTTTTCCCACTAATCCGAACGATTTTTCCATTTTATTCTAATAGGGACTCCGGAATAATTCTCCAAAGAACGCAATTTTTTTTCTACATGCCGTTCAAATTGCTTGGTAACGATATCTTTATCGTTAACCACAAAAAGAAAGAACGGAGGAGCTGTTTCCGCCTGAGTACAGTAGTAAAGTTTCAAAAAACGTCCCTGTCCGTTGCTTGGCATACGCTCAAAAGCCATGAGTTCCCGGAGAAGTACATTCAGTTTGGAAGTAGAAATTCGGGCTTTCCGGTTTTCATGAATCTGAAAAATCGCCTTCGAAAGATCCGGCATATTACGTCCTGTTTTTGCGGAAACAAAAATCATGGGAGCATGTTGAAAAAACACAAAGGCCTGCTTCAGATATTTCCGCATATTATCTCCCACTTTAGGATCCCTAGGCGCAAGATCCCATTTATTTACTGCAAAAACAAGCCCTTTTCCTTTCTTTGCTACATGGCCACATATTTTTTTCTCGTTTTCCGTAGCCGGTTCTTCTCCATCCATAACAAGTATTGCCACATCGCAACGGTCAATAGCATTATAACTACGTACCATAGAATAATATTCCACAGCGGAAGAGATCCTTGATTTTTTTCGGAGACCTGCGGTATCAATGATACGTAAAAGCCCTGAAGGGGTTTCCACCAAGGTGTCGATGCTATCCCTGGTAGTTCCGGGAACGGAACTCACTAGAGAACGTTCCTGTCCGACAAAATGGTTAAAGATACTCGACTTCCCCACGTTGGGGCGTCCTACGAGGGCAACTGAAAGTATTGAAGGATCCCGAGAAAGCTCTTTAAGCTTTTCTCCTTTGCAGTTTTCCAGAATTTGGGAAATTATGTCAAGTAGTTCCTCAATATTTTTGTTATGCACAGCGCTTACTGGAAGAATCTGTTCAAACCCCAAAGAGGCAAACTGAGATTCCCCCTGATAATAAGGAGAATCTGCTTTATTAATTACTAAAACTACTGGCTTATGGCTTTTTCTTGCAAGCAAGGCAATGTCATGATCTGTTGGCATAAGACCTGTCTGAGCATCCACAAGAAAAAGAACCAAATCACTTTCTTCAATTGCGATTTCTGCCTGTTTCCGTATTTGCACATCATAATTCTTGCTCTGTTCTCCCAGAATCCCGCCAGTATCAACCATGTAGAAGGATTCTTCTTTGTGGACAACCTCCGCATAAAGCCGGTCTCGGGTTATTCCAGGGACATCATCCACGATAGCGTGCCTTTTTCCTACAAAACGATTGAAAAGAGAGGATTTTCCCACATTGGGTCTTCCTATAATGGAAATTACAGCCATAACACTATTCCTTTCCGTTCACATATTATATGAAAATAAATATCTCTTAATCTCTCCAAATACGGATAACACTATTTTTCCGTTTTTTGGCGAGAGGATTTCGGATATCGAAAACCGATCGCACTGCCCGATAAACCGGAGCAGTATTGCTACATTTAACCCAGAGCGTTTCCTGTTCCTCCTCCTGGGTCGCCGCTAAAGAGGCAAAAGCTACATCTTCTTTTTCGAGTTCCTCCTTTAAAGAATTCAATATGCCTAAATTTGCGGACACCTCTACAAGCGTTCCATAAGGAGGGAAAGAAAAAGCTTTTCGTTTTTCAAGCTCTTCTTTCCAAAAATACGCCCATCCTTTCTCCAAAGCTTGCTGCCATTCTCTCCGAGGATTTCTGCTCTGGAGAAGGATTGTTCTCGAAGATACCTTATCCACTCCCCGCCAACAGGATTCCCATACCATGCGAAAGGCTTTTTCCTGAGAGTTGTAATTGGATCTGCGAGCTTCCGCATCCGCATCAAGCCATGCGATAAAAGAAATTGGGAGGATATCACAAAGGGAAAGTGCTTTTCTTGTACCGAGAATTATTCCCCCTGAAGAGACGAGTTCACGAAGAGGGACTCCTCCATTTTTCTTCTTTCGATCGAAAAGATAACACGATACGCCCTGACCGAGAAAGGAGGAGAGTTTTGTGTGAAGCGTCCGCAATCCAGCTCCCCGGTATGAAAGTATTTCTCCCTTACACTGGGGGCATTGCACAGGAGCGACTTGCGGGCTTCCGCAACGAGTACACCGGGATTCTCCGGATTTTGTGAGCTCCCAGGTTCCTCCGCAATAGGGACAGGTAAAAACATAACCGCAATCGATACAAAAAAGCTCGCGATTCTCATCAGATCTATCGAAAATCCAGAGGACCTTTTCCTTTTTCTGCTGAAGCTCCACGCTTTTTTCAAAAAGTTTTTTTGAAAGGGGAATTTCCTTTTCCGTTCCCTCCAAAGCAAGTGGAAGAGCTCTCGAAAGGTGCACAAAAGAAAAGGAAACCGGTGAGGGGTCTCGAAAAACCGGTTTAAGATTCAGAAAAACTCTGGATGAAGGAACTCTTCCTCCAAAATAGACATGACTGGAAAAAAAATGCCCTCTTTTGGCGAGAACGGATCGAGCGTGAAAGAAAGGGGTTTTCCTATTTTCATAAGCACCACTTTCCTCCTGATCGATAACGATAAAATCCAGTTTATCAAAAGGCGCAAAAATGGCTCCCAAGGAGCCAACGAGAAAAGAGATCTTTTTTTGTTGAATATCCTTCCAAAGAAGAAACTGAGTCTCTCTTTTTCTGTTTCCCGAAATATCCCAGAGGGCCCCTTTTTCACAAAGTTCTTTTTCTTGAAGAAGCGTCCAAAAAGCCCGGGCCTGTTCAATCTCAGGAAAAATAAAAAGTCCCCGGGAAGAGGTTTTTTTTCCCAAAATGTCCGCATAAATACGATGGCGAACAGCGTCTATTCCATCATAAATACAGTTGAAAACGGGGGCCCCTTCTTTTAGGGGCGTAGTGGAGGAAGGAGGGCAAACAGAACTTCCCTGTAAAAGTTCTCCGGGAAGAACCGTTTTGAGGGCAATTCCCGGAGAACAAAGATAGCGTTTGGATATCCAAAGAGCAAGTTCCCATAATTCTCTTCCCATGGGAGGCTCCATCTCAAGAATTTTCCCAATTTCACGAACGGGAAAGGTTCTTGAAACACCGCCTTGAGAGAAGCTTTTCTCCCGGGAAAGATAAAAACCTATCCGATGTGTTTTCCCAAAAGGCACTTCTATTCTGGATCCCGGAAGAGGAAGCGAGGAGGATAATCCGCTATATGCATAGGTTAGAGGAGTCCACCAAGGCCCCGGAATAAGAATCGAAATATAATTCATCAATAAAGCCTTTGTCTAACTTCGCTGAGATGCAAGAAGGTCAAGTATGGAGGTAGCTACAAAAGCCTTCGTTCCCGCAAAGGGATATTCTCTCCCAGCTCCGTCAATGACAGTAACGGAATTACGGGAAGATCCAAAAGCACTTTCAGGTCCTCCCACAACATTCGCCACAATATAATCCAGCTTTTTCTCAAGCAATTTTTGCCGGGCATTTTTAAAAAGCTCCTCAGTTTCTGCAGCAAATCCCACGAGAACCTGGTCTTCTTTTTTTTGAGCTCCCGCTTCAGCAAGAAGATCCGGATTTCGCACCAAAGAAAGCTCTAAAACATCCCGGTTCCCTCTTTTTATTTTATGAAGAAGTTTTTCCTGAAAACGATAATCTCCCACTGCAGCAGCCATAAAAAGGATGTCGTATTCTTCACGGAGAGACTGCATCTGCACCCTCATCTCCTCGGCGCTAACGACAGAGATATGACGCAAACCATAGGGGTTGCCTTCGCATACAGGCCCCGAAAGAAGAGTTACTTCCGCTCCGCGATACCAAGCTTCCCGGGCCAAAGCATATCCCATCCTACCAGAGCTGGGATTGCTTAAAAAGCGTACTGGATCAAGGTATTCCCATGTAGGTCCTGCGGTAACAAGCACTTTCTTCCCGACAAAATCTTTTACCGGAGAGAGAGCACGCCATATCTCCTCTAAAACATGAGAATTGTCCTGCATTCTCCCTTTGCCGACAGTTCCACACGCCAAAGGTCCCTCGGCTGGCTCTACCACTTTATGTCCGAGTTTCACACATTCCAAGGCGGAGAGAAATGTTTGAGGATGCTCCCACATGTGTGTATTCATGGAAGGGAAAAGGAGACCTCTTTGAGGAGAGGCCAAAAACAAAGCTCCTAACAAAACATGAGATTCTCCTCGAGCGATAATTTTAAGCGAATTTGCCGTACAGGGAGCTACCACAAGGAGATCTGCCCACGCCGCAAGAGAGATATGAGGTATAGAGGGGCCCGTGATATCGTTCAGGAAATCCTCCTCCCGAAAAACCTGCTCTCCCGTAAGAGTGGCAAATAAAAAAGGAGTCACAAATTTTTCCGCAGCCTTCGTAAGGAGAACCCGCACAGAGTTTCCTTCCTTTACAAGAGCGTGAACTACCTCAGGCATCTTATAGGCCGCAATTCCTCCAGTGATACAAAAAAGAATGCGTTTCCCCTTTTTCCAAGAACACATAGCGAAATAGCCGGAAAAAAGGGTTAAAGTTTTTCTTCGGGAAGGTAAATTCTTAGCTTACCCTCAACTAGCTCCCGGGTAGCCAGGGAAATTGCTTTTTCCGCTCCGTCGAAAACTCCCTGCCCTGTTTGCTCGCTTATCTGCCGAGCCCTTTGGGCGATAACCGATGTGAGAGCATATTTATTTTCGATACTGTTTTCATGAAAAAAAACTTTTTCGTAATCAAAGAAAATCATGACAGATCTATCCTTTCTGCTTTCTCAAGGAAGATACGAGAGCCACGAGCTCTTCTGCGGCTTTATCCACCTCTTTATTTACAATACAGTAGTCATATTCCCCGGAGTGTGCAATTTCCTGCTCCGCATTATGGATACGCAAGGAAATTTCCTGAGATGTCTCGCTTTCTCTCTTTGAGAGGCGTTCCAAGAGTTCTTCCCGGGAAGGGGGCATGATAAATATCAAAACTGCTTCAGGATAGCTTTTCTTTATGGAGGAAGCGCCCTGAACGTCAATTTCCAGAACCATGTCCTTTCCCTCGAGAAGTTTTCGCTCGACCTCTTTTTTCGGGGTTCCATAATAATGCCCGTGAACAAAAGCCCATTCAAGAAAACCCCCCTGTTCCACAAGTTCCCGAAAAACTTCGTCTTCCACAAAAACATAATCCTTATCGGGGACTTCTTTCTTCCGGGGAGTTCTAGTAGTCCAAGAAATAGAATAATGCAGGTCCGGAACTTTTTCGAAAAGTATTTTTCGCAACGTTCCTTTTCCTGCACCGCTAGGGCCGGAAAGAACGAAAAGGATTCCCTTACGTGCGTTCTTCATGCTGAGCCGTTAACGCTCCTTCCTCGTCATAACGGTGGGCCAGCGTCTCCGGTTGCAATGCGGAGAGTATGACATGCTTACTATCGGTAATCAATACAGATCGGGTTTTTCTTCCCTGAGTAGCATCAATAAGGAGTCCCTCCTGCCGGGCTTCTTCTTTTAATCGTTTTATAGGAGCCGAAGAAGGACAAATAATGGAAATGACCCTGTCCCGTACCACCATATTTCCAAAACCGATGTGCAAGAGCCGGGAATTCATTTTCATCACTCCACATTCTGTATTTGTTCTCGAATACGTTCCAGCCTCGCCTTAATTTCAACTACGTACCACCGTATATTTTCATCATTGGATTTCGAGCCTATAGTGTTGACTTCTCGATTAACTTCTTGCAGCAGAAACTCGACTTTTCTCCCGATAAAGCCATCTTCTTTCATGGCTCGCTCGAGTTTTTCCATGTGGCTGCGGAAACGGCAAATCTCTTCAGCAATATCTTGTTTTTCCGCAAGAATCGCAGCTTCCTGAAGAATACGGTTTTCCTCGAAAGAAGCTTCTGGAAGGGCTTCTTCAACAAAGTTTTTTAACTTATCTCGCAAAAGAGGAACCAATTCTTTTCGAAGAATATTCCAACGCTCTTCAATATGGCAGAGAAATTCTTCAGCTTCGAGAAGATTTCGCCTCATATCCTCGTGAAGATGCTCTCCCTCGGTAGAACGCATGGTATCCCAAGAAAGAAAAGCTTGTTCCAGCTCTCGAAAAACATATTCCTTGAGCTCTTCCGCAAGTTCTTCGTCGAGGAGGTCGTCCTGGTTAAGCACTCCAGGAAGCTGAAGGAGAGAATCAATACGAACATCCTCAATAATATGATACTTCTTCTGTATTTCCTGGATTTTACGGAAGTATTCCCCTAACACATCTTCAGAAATCGGAACAACTCGTTGTTCGGAACTCCAGGAGAAAGAAACCCGGACTTGCATTTTACCGCGAAAACTTTTTTTGCGAAGCCTATTTTGAATTTCCTGTTCCATATAAGAGAGATCTCTGGGCACCCGGACCGAAATGTCCTGATACCGATGATTGACACTCGAAAGAGTACATTCCAAGGATCCCCAGGATGTTTGCTTTTGACTGCGTCCATAACCGGTCATACTTTTCATCAAATCATTCCTTTTTAAAAAAACGCTCCAAGTAGCCGAGAAGAAAAGGAAGACCTTCTCCAGATTGGCCGCTCACAAAAAATACGGATTCCTCTTCCCTGGCAAGAAACGAGCCCTGATGCTCCCGAAGCTCCTCGGAGATAAGATCAATTTTGTTAATCAGACATACTCGCGGCAAACTCCAAGCCTGAATGTCACAAAGCGTTTTTCGGACAATCCGGTAATCCTCTTCAAAAGAAGGACTCGATCCATCCAGGACAAGCAAAAGAATTTGAGAAGAGGATATTTCTTCAAGAGTAGCGTGAAAGGAGGTTATCAACTCCGGGGGCAGGTTGCGTATAAAGCCTACAGTATCCGAAAGAAGGAAGGTGCCTCCTCCCGGGAAAGAGGCCTTTCTCACCGCAGTATCCAGAGTTGCAAACAGCTTATCGGATCCGGCGGCATCGCCTTTTTGCGCAAGCTTTCCCAAGAGCGTTGTTTTGCCGCTGTTCGTATACCCTACAAGAGCCGCCAGAGGAATATGATTTTTAAACCGCCTTTGGCGCCGATGCTCTCGCTGTTTATGAATTCCCTGGAGTTTTTTTTCGATATTGCGGATATTTCTATCTAATTTACGTCGATGCCTTGCATATTCCGTCTCTCCGGGCCCTCGGGTTCCTATTCCTCCCGCAAGGCGAGACATCTGATGCCCCAATCCTTTAAGGTAAGGAATTTCACGTCGATACCGGGCAAGAGCGATTTGAAGTTTGGCTTCTTTTGTAAAAGCCCGGGCCTCAAAAATCCGAAGAATAATTTCCGACCTATCCCACACGGTTTTATGGAGAAAAGATTCCAAAGCATGGCGTTGCCGGGGGGTTAAAAAACCATCCACCACGGCTATGGACGCCTCCAGGAAATCCATGGCCTGCTGGATTTCAACGATTTTACCCTGTCCCACGTAATACTTTGGATCCGGAGTGTGACGATGTTGAACGAAAAAATGAAGCAAAGTATATCCCAGGCTCTGCAAAAGATTTTGAAGTTCCCGAATTTGCCGATTTACAAGAGCTTCGGAATCTTCAGTTTTATCAAGCACAGCAAATGCGACAACTCCCTTTTGAATTGTCGCACCCTCAAGAGAATGAGATTTTTTCACAAAGATTCTCCCCGCATAAAAATCGGGTTATTTCTCTCGAAAAGAAGAGATACGACAAAGTAAACACTCTACTACCTCATTTATGGAAAGGTTTGTAGTATCCACTTCTACAGCATCATCCGCTTTCCGGAGTGGCGATTCTTTTCTATTGATATCCAAAGAATCCCGCTCAAGAATATTCCGAAGAACCTCCTCATACGAAAGAGAGGGTATGGATCCTTTTTCTTGCAATTCCTGAAACCGCCTTCGAGCTCTTTCCTTAGGATCAGCCCAGAGGAAAAATTTAAAACGCGCTTCGGGGAAAACTACGGTCCCCATATCCCGTCCCTCAGTTACAAGCCCCGGTTCCTGAGCTTGTTTACGCTGAAGGATCACCAAATATTTCCGCACTATGGGAAGCGAAGCGTAAAGAGAAACTTTCTGAGACACCTCGGGGAAACGAATTTCTTTGGAAATATCCTTTCCTGAAAGGAAAATTCCTTCCTTTCGGAGTTCAAGATCCATAGTCTTCAAAAGAAATTCGATTTTCTCCGTCTCTTCGACACGTATCTCTTTCTCCATACAGGCAAATGTCACAGCCCTGTACATAGCCCCGGTATCAAGAAAAGGAAGGCCAAGCACTTGTGCTACTTTTCTCGCGACAGTGCTTTTTCCGGAGCCTGCGGGACCGTCTATGGCGATGAGAAGCACAAAACTACACCTTTTCCAGGTGAAATTCCTCTTCCACCTGAGTAATGAGATCTACCGATTCGGAAAGAAGCGTTTCGAAATCGGTAATTCCCAAACGTTCAAGAGCCCCTGGGGAGATGTTGCTTTGCAAACCATCTGCACCAAGGCCAAGGCCAAGCATCAGGCAAATGGAATTGGCCACGTGAACCACATCTACAATTTTCCTCAAATGCCGATCCTTAGTCTCAAAAGCGTCCGGTTCATGATGATAACGGGCAACATACTGATACGATTCAGGAAGATTCCATTGCTCGATGATCATACTCGCTACTTGAGCATGGTCAAACCCAAGCACGTCTCTTTCGGCATCTACAAAGGTAACGCCACCTTCTTCTACGAGGCGAACGATAATGCTATAACCAAAACGCACGAAATCGTTAAGTACAATCTTGCCAAGATCGTGAAGAATACCTGCTACATAAGCCTCTTCAGGGTCAGCTCCAAACTTTTGAGAAAGGTGCTTGGAAACATAAGCTACTCCCAAAGAATGAACCCATAATTGCCCTCTATCAAGGGCATATCCGGTGAAAGATCCCTCCATGAATTTGTAAACCGAAGCAGAAAGCACAATGCTTTTTACTGCCCGAAAACCAAGGAGAGCAATAGCTTCGGTAACACTGGTAATTCTCCTGGAAAAACCATAGTAAGCGGAATTTGCCAAGCGCAAGATCCGTACCACAAGACCTTCATCACGCGAGAGCTTTTGTGCCACATCGCCCGCGCTGCTTTCAGGATTATCCAAAACTTTTAACGTATCAATCACAAACTGTGGTAGAGAAGGGATTTCCTTTACCCTTTTAAGAACACGTTTTTGTATCAGATCCTTTGTTCGATCATCAATTCCCTGCATGGTACGACCTCCCGCATGGATTCCAGTCTAGACCGAACCCCCATGGTGTATCATACACCATAGCTGCTCTTTCGAAAACGTTCGGTATTTCCCGGGGGGTAAATTTTCCAGGCGCAATTTTCCGAAAGCCGTTCTCCTCAAAAAAAGAACCTCATTTCCATAATACCTTGCCATCAAACGGATTTCACGTTTCAATCCTTCTCGCAGGATCAGGCGTATCCAGCAATCATCAGGTTTTTTGGAAAGATATTCCAAAAGAAAAGGCCTTCGTTTTTTCCCTTCCAAAAACACACCGTCTTTCCAGGAAAGAAAATCCTTTTGCCCCAAAGGATGGCGCAGAAGAACCTCATACGTTTTGCCGACTCCTTGGCTCGGATGCCCCACAGCTTGAGAAAAATCGCCGTCATTGGTAAGCAACAAAAGCCCCTGACTGTTTTTATCGAGACGCCCTATCGAAAAAAGGCGGGCTTTGGAACGATAAAACTCCGGGAGTATGTCGTATATTGTAACATTATGAGGATCAGATAAGGAACACACGTACCCCTCGGGCTTGTTAAAAACCACATACAGAGTTTTTCTCGGAAAAACCCGCTCCCCTCGCAAGAAGACTTCATCCTCTGAAGATACGAGCACCCCCGGAAAGGAGGCAATTTCCCCATTCACTGAGACCAGCTCTTCCTCCACAAGACTCTCCACGGCTCGCCGGGAACCGAGCCCGCAAGAGGCAAGAAATTTGTTCAACCGTATTTTTTCCTTTAAAGACATGTTTCGTTTCTACTCCTCTTCCTGAAGCTCTTCAAGAGTGGGAAGGTCTGTAATAGAGTTTATACCGAAAATTTCGAGGAAAAAATCCGTGGTTCTGTAAAGAAAGGGGTTCCCCGTTCCCTTTCTCCTGCCCGCAATGCGTACGAGGCCAAAACGCAAAAGGGTATCCACCACACGATCGCAACGGACATTTCTGATCTCTTCGATTTCGCTTCGCGTTACAGGTTGGTTATAAGCAATTACTGCAAGAGTTTCCAGGGCAGCTTTGCTAATGCGAAGTTTTTCTTCTCCCGCCTGGCTTCTCAGTTTTTCCACGATATCGTGATGTTCCGGAGCGGTAACTACTTGCCACCCCCCCGCAAGCCTTACGACACGAAGACCGTGTTCCTGCTGGTAATGCTTTTGGAGTTCTCGAAGAAGTTTTCCTATCGTGGCGTTATTTTCTTCCATCAAGAGAGCTATTCTCTCTTCCGCAAGAGGCTCGGGAGAAGAAAAAAGCAAGGCTTCTAAAACGGCCAGGCCAGGATTCAAGGAATTATGCTGACGACACATGGATATTCCCAAACACTTCTTTTTGGATTATCAAAACTTCTTCCTTGCGGCACATTTCCAGAAGGGCCAAAAGGGTAAGCACCACAAAAGCTTTTGAGGTGCGATCTCCCAAAAGGTCTTGAAAAGAAAGAGAGCGTTCTTTTTCAAGAAGCCTCCGGAGTTCCTCCATGCGGGATTCCACTTGACCTTCCTCGGGAATCGCTGTTGGAACTCCCTGCCAAAAATCTTCGGGATCATCCCCTGGAAACTCTTCGGAAAGATCTTTCTTTCTTTTTTGATATTCTTCCAGGAGACCCCACCAGATCATGCCCAGCATATAAAGATCTCCCGCATCGAAGAAAAGAGCTCCCTCATGAGAAATCCTGGGGAAACAACGCTGCCGTTCCGCAAGCAATTCCTCCAGACAAGCCGCAGCTTTTCTATAAGGTTTATAAAGCCCCACAACTCGCTCTACAGGGAATTCCTCTTCATCTTCGCTCCAGAGATCCTCGTTTTTCGGCGAAGGAAAGAGGGAAAACGCCTTTCCGTGCAAAAGCCGCGAAGTAAGCGAGAGGAAATGCAGAATCTCATTTAAAGGGAGCTCTTCTTTCTTGCGAAGATAGGTCGTGTAGAGAAACACGATTTCCGAAAGGCGTATTTGAGCAAAATCAAGGCTTCCCGATTCTATCAGTTCACAAAGAAGATCCAGGGGGCCGGAAAAACCTTCAGTTTCAATTTCAAACATGAAGAATTACCGAAGCACCCTCCGGATAAGCCCCATGGAAGAAACAACCTCCTCCATGGTTTGTGAAGCCACCTTCCGTGCCTTCGTTGCTCCCAAGAGCAGCAGATCCTCGAGTTCCCCAGGATTTTCCGCGAAATGGGAACGTCGTTCCTGTATAGGTTCAAGAACTTCGAGAATATGCGCATTGAGTTTCTTTTTGCATTCAATACAGCCGATTCCTGCGGTTCTACAGCCCTGATCGAGCTCCGCTCTTTCCGCTTCATTCTTGTTGAAAACCATATGAATATCCCACACGGGACATTTCGCAGGATCCCCGGGATCGGTTTTACGCATACGCGCAGGATCCGTTTTCATGGTTCGGAGTTTTTCCCATAACACCTTAGGCTCATCCGAAATATTGATACTGTTTCCATAAGATTTGCTCATTTTCCTGCCATCGGTTCCGGGCACCTTAGGTGTGGGAGTAAGGATGGTTTCAGGTTCAGGGAAAACGGAGCCATAGAAATTGTTGAACCTTCGTGCAATTTCCCGGGAGAGCTCCAGGTGGGCCGATTGATCTTCTCCGACGGGGACTTTTTCTCCTTTATAGATAAGAATATCCGCCGCCTGAAGAACGGGATATCCCAAAAAAGCATAGTTATTAAGATCTTTGTAGTTTATATTTTGTTTCTGTTCTTTGTACGTGGGATTTCTTTCCAGCCAACCCAGAGGAGTAATCATGGAAAAGGCCAAGTGCAGCTCCGCATGTTCCGGGACATGGGACTGAAGAAATATCACACTTTTTTCAGGATCCATTCCCGCTCCGAGCCAATCAAGAAAAACTTCAATACAATTTTGCTTTACCATAGCGGGATCCGCGTAATCGGTCATCAGTGCGTGCCAATCAACAATGGAATAAAAGCACTCATTTTCCTGATTTTCCTGCAAAGTTCTCCAATTATAAAGAGCCCCTGCAAGATGCCCCAAATGAAGCTTTCCCGTGGGCCTCATTCCGCTGAAAACTCGTGGCATACGAAGACACACTCCTTTTCAATCTACTAAAACACCTGTTTGCAGCATATATCTGCAAACAAAATATATTCCTCTTTGTTTTTACTCGCTTAGAAGCATAGCAGGTTTCTCCCAGGATTGGAACGGAATATACGAAAAAGAAACCTCTTTACCAAAAAAAGCTTCCCAATTCCGGGCTATGGCAAACAATGCAGCTTGTTCCATTTCTCCGTGGTCCACCTCGATAAGAGAAAGTCCTTTTTGAAGAGCTTCCAGCCGATCATGGTATTTCATATCTCCAGTAATAAAAAGTTCCGCTTCTTCATCAAGGGCATTTTTCCAGAAAGAACTCCCGGATCCCCCCAAAATAGCAATCCGGGAAAAAACGCATTCTGTGGGTTTTTCCGGAGCGAGATAACCCATAGCCCAAGAAAGCTCCCAATACTGTCGGAGTTTTTTCCCCAGGCTTCGGATATCGGCAGGTGCCGGGAGAAAACCGCAAAGGCCATCTCCCGAGGAAAAATCAGTTCCCCCTGGAACAAGAGGAAAACTATCCCGCAATCCGAGAAGCTTTCCCAAAAACACGTTTATTCCCTGGGAAGATCTATCCAGATTTGTATGCAGGGAAATAATTGCAAGGTCGTTACATAAAGCCATTTTAATGGCCTCGCCTTCCGGAGTTGCCATACAAACACGGTTAATTGTAAAAAAAGGTGGGTGGTGCGTGATAAGAAGCGAACACTTCCGAGAAACTGCGGAAGCCACGGTGGAAGGTAGGGCATTGAGTGCAACTGCCACTCCGGAGATCTTCTGCTGCGCATCTCCCACGAGAAGCCCCACGTTATCCCAATTTTCTTCCAGGGAAAAAGGAGCTTCTTTTTCTATATATCCAAGGAATTCTCCTACTGTATGCATGGCAACTCCCTCCTGATACGGCAAAAACAAAAAAGCCACCATATACAGGTGGCTGTCTTTTCAGGTGGTGGGCCCACCTGGACTCGAACCAGGAACCTTCCGGTTATGAGCCGGTGGCTCTGACCAATTGAGCTATGGGCCCGCCTAAGATAATGTGCCAAGAAATCACGAGAACCTATTTTATACTAATACACCCTACAGGGCAACTCTCTGCTGCTTCTTTAATACAATCCTCTTCCGGGGCGTCGCTGATTACTCTTGCTTTACCCGCAGATTCATCAAGCTCGAATACCGCCGGGCAAATCTGTACACATACACCACATCCAATGCATTCTTCTGTGTTGATACTTACGGTCATAAAGCAGCCACCTCCTCCCGTTGGCAGATTTTAGTCCAGAAACACAAAAGCGTCAAATATTTCCTCACTTTTTCTCGGAAGAAAAAGAATCGTATGGCTTATCCGCAACGACAGAAACCCTTGTTTCGTTCCCTTTTTCCACATCCACCTCGAGGAGTGCGTGAAAAGAAGGGAACGATATCGGCTTTATCGAAGGCTTTGCAGAAGCAAGAAAAACACCTACGCCGGCGACTTCGAGATTGGATTCCCTGGCCACCTGAAGCATGCCGGAAACAGTGCTCCCCCCGCGCATGAAATCATCGATAATAAGCACTTTTTTCCGCTCTCCTAACTGCCGCACACCCATGTACATGGTTCGCACATCACCTCCCATGGAAGGATAATGTACTGCGATGGCAGAACCGTCACTTGGTCGATTCCGGAAACGGCAAAGCATTACGGGAACTCCTAAAGCATGGGCGGTAAACATGCCCAGAGGTATTCCCTTCACTTCGCTTGTCATTACGGCGTCTACCGATTTCGATGCAAAAAGGGTGGCAAGAATGTATCCCAACCTGAAACAGTAAAAAGGATTGAAAATGATGTCGCTGTAATAAAGAATGCCTCCTGGAAGAATTCTATCAGGCTCTTTCAAAAGAGCAGAAATTTCGTTGAGCCATTGCTCCTGTTTTTCATTCTCTAAATAGGGCTGAAAAAAAGCACCTCCGCTTCTGCCCCGCCCCACTTCTATCACACCATACTCTTCCTGTTTAACCGCCTGAGCAAGAAGAGAAATATCTTCACTAATAACAGTTTTTGAGACTTCAAAGAAATCTGCCATTTTCGTAATGGAAAATTGTTTTGAAGGGTACAAAAGTAGCTTTGACGCAATTCGTAAGATCCGTTCCATTCTCTTGGCTTTCATGAATTACCACGACTCCAGACAAAGGGTTTTTCTAATCCAGGGGAAAGCCACCACTCCCTCGAAGAAATGTCTGACATCCCGGACATTCTTTTTCTCTCGAGGGAAAAGGGCATACATGGAGCTTCCGCTTCCGGATACTCCCCAACCGAGAGATCCCCGGGATGATGCGAGAGAAAAAAAAGATTCATAAGCCTCTTGATGCGGAAGAACTTTCAGAAAATCATTCGGGAAAAGCCCGCAAGTTTCTCCCTTGCGAAGCTTGCGGAGAATGGAAAAAAGCTCTTCCCGGGCAAAAGCCTCGGAGCTCCAGAAAAGCTCCTGTTTTCTTTCCCTTTCATCCAACATTTCATATGCTTTTCTTGTATCCGAAGACCAGGAAGGAAAAGAAAGAAACACCAGATACTCCATATCTCCGTGAATAGGCTCAATTTTTTCTCCGATTCCCGTAAGGAAACCGCAATCATAAGGGGAGAAAAGAAAGGGTACATCTGCTCCGAGAGCCGTAATCTCGTGAGGCGGTAAAATGAGATCATATCTTAGATTTATCCACCTCAAAAAGGCTGCGAGGTTGCCGCTCCCCCCCCCTACCCCGGTCCCCGGAGGAATAATTTTTTCCAAAACTATTTTCTGGAAAGGTAGGTGAGGTTCCCTCTCGCGCAAAACCTCAAGAGCTCTTAAAAGAATATTTTTTCCCTCAATAGGATAATTTCGGGTAATAACCTGGTCTTCTGAAGAGGGAATATCCTTTACGGAATTTTCAAAAAAACGCATTCCATCCCCTTCGGAAAACTTAAAGACTCCCGAAGCGAGTGAATGATATCCATCAGAGTTTTTTCCCGTAATACGTAAGGTAAGGTTTATTTTTAAAGGAGAACGAATAAAAAATTCCTTCATTTTCCCCTCCCAGTTTCTAAGGTTTTTGTCGTCCTTTTCGCAAAATACGTTTATCACCAACTCGCCTTGTATACCCCCGGCTATCGAAATATTCCAGAAGAGGAAGCACATATTTACGGGAACTCCCGAGTTTATCCCGCACAGCAGAAAGCGTAATCTCTTCCGGCAAGCCTTCGAGAATTGCGAGAGCCTCTTCTTCTAAAAGTTTGGAAAGAACCATGTTGCTTCCCATAAGAACGATTTCCCGGGAGGCCTTGGCTTCTCCCAAAAGATTTTCCAGGGCTTTGTTTGAAAGTCCCAGCTCCGTTTGCACCTCTTCCACCAGGGGAAATTGCATCCCTTTCCGTTTACAGAAATCAAGAAGAAGAGGAAGTTTCTCCTGGTAGAGAAGATTGAGATCCTGCATGCACTGCTTATGCCGTAAAAGATCTTCTTGGAACACCACTTCTTCGTTTTCCCGAGAAAGCTCTTCCGCCACAAGTCGCAAAATTCGCAAGTCCTTTGTGGCAAAACGGGGTATAAGCATTTTTTCAAAAGGAATTCCACGCAGTCCTTTTTCCCGGGAAAGTTTTTCAAAAAGCTCCCGCTCTATAGCTTCTGCGGTTTTTCCCATGTATTTCTTAGCTACTATCAGGCAATTTTTTTCCCCAAAAACATAGACTAATTTTTTCCCGCACAATTCTTTTAAGAGAAAACTAAAATCTCCCCTGGGGATTTGAAGAATGGAAACTCCCTGGCTTTCTTCCAAAGATTCCGCTTCCTCTAAAAAGCGGAGGAAATACTTTTCCGGGGATTCCATATTTTTATAAAGCTCTCCCGTAAAGGTTTGTTGTTTTTCGCGATCCTTCCGGCCTCGGGCTTTTCTCCCGTAAGGCAAAACAACTTCTCCTCCCGCTATGGTTCTGACGGGACTATAGCTTCGCAGGATAAAACGCTGACCTCGCAGAATAGCCTGAGGGTTTTCCAATACAAGTTGCGCCGGCACCACATCTCCCGCAGGAATCTCTTTACGGTCGAAAAGAGCCACTCGTCCTACGGTTTCAGAGGTTCCCATGTGCACATGCACTCTCTGCCAGTGACGTATTCCCTCTTCAGAAGCGGGTAAGACCCGAAGAATCACATTGCAACAAGAGGAAGGGACGAGAACCTCCGGAGGAGCGAGGACATCTCCCCGCTCCAGGAGATCTCCCTTGATTCCCGAAAGATTGATGGCAATACGCTGCCCTCCCACCGCCCGGGGAACTTCCCGGTTGTGTACCTGCAATCCCCGAACTCGAAGTATATCCCCTTCAGGAAGAACCTGGAGCTCCTCCCCCGTGGAGACCGAACCCGCCCAGGCAGTACCGGTAACTACGGTGCCGAATCCCTGTTTAGGAAAGATCCTGTCGATGGGATAGAAAAAAATTCCCTGAAGCGACCTCGAAGGAGCCTGACGCACCATTATAAGAAGCTCCTCGAGGAGTTCGGGTATACCTTCTCCCGTATGGGAAGAGACGGGAATCAAAGGAGCCTTTTCCAGGAAGGTGTTTCTCACGGCAGATCGTACATCCTCTTTGGCAAGATCAAGGATTTCCTCATCCACTAGGTCTTTCTTGGTAAGAGCAATCACACCATGGGAAATTCCGAGAAGAGTAAGTATTTCCAAATGCTCTTTGGTTTGAGGCATCACACCTTCGTCTGCGGCAACGACAAAAAGAACGCCCTGAATTCCTGCGGCTCCAGCAACCATTTGTCGAATAAAACGCTCATGTCCCGGCACATCCACTACGCTGACGATAGTGCCGTCAGGCATGTTAAGCGGAGCAAATCCGAGCTCGATAGTAATGCCTCGTTTTTTTTCTTCCTTGAGGCGATCGCAATCATACCCCGTCATGGCTTTTACAAGGGATGTTTTTCCGTGATCGATGTGCCCCGCAGTTCCTAAAACGAAAGGAAATTCTTCGGAAATGTTCTGTGTTTCCGGATTGCTCATGAAGCAACACTCTCCTTCACGCTCTTCACGAGAGAATCCATGTTTTCAGGAAAAAGGGTTCGTGCATGGAGAACCAGGGTATTTTCACGAACCACAGAAATAACTGGCGTAGATGCGTGGCGCAACCGTTTATGAAAAAGAGCCGGAGAAAGTCCGGGATAGGTCAAGGCAACGCCAAAACCTGAGAGAAACGTCCCCGGAAAAGCTCCTCCTCCAATGGCATCCTCGGTAGGAACAATTTTCGCCACAAGATAGGGGACCTCCGAAGCCAGCTTGCTCTGAAGATTTTCCGCCCGTTCTTTGAGAAGCCCCTCGGAAGTTCCTATCATTCCGAGGGTTGGAATTTCCATCTCTCGAGAGGTCAAATAGAGGCGCAAGGTAGTTTCCAAAGCCGCAAGGGTCATTTTATCCACCCGAAGAGCCCGGTAAAGAGGATGACTCCGAAGCTTGTTCACAAGCGCCACCCGTCCTACGACAATTCCTCCCTGGGGACCTCCCAGGAGTTTATCTCCGGAAAAGGTAACGAGATCCACTCCCTGGGAAACGCAGGTTCGGACAGAGGGCTCTTCAAAACCACAATAGGGGGAAAGATCGATAAGAGTACCGCTTCCCAGGTCTTCCATGAAGACCAGGTCTTTTTCCTTTGCCAGAGAGGCTAACTCCTCTCTTCTCACCGAGGATGAGAAGCCCAGGATCCTGAAATTCGAAGGATGCACTTTTAGGAGGATGGCGGTATTTTCCGTAAGCGCCTGGCTGTAATCCCTCATATGGGTTCTGTTGGTGGTGCCCACCTCTACCATGGCAGCCCCGGAAAGGGACATGATTTCCGGAATACGGAAGGATCCTCCAATTTCCACAAGCTCTCCCCGGGAAACAATAGCTTCTTTCCCCTGTCCCAGAGCGGTAAGAGCAAGTAGCACCGCTCCCGCATTGTTATTTACTACCAGCGCGGCATCTGCTCCGGTAAGCTGGCAGAGAAGCCATTCTACGTGAGTGTGACGATGCCCTCGCTCGCCTTCTTGGATATCATATTCCAACGTATTGTACTGAGAAGCAATCTGGCGGACACGCTCCACCGCTTCGGGATGAAGAAGAGAGCGTCCTAAATTCGTGTGGACCACCACTCCCGTGGCATTGATAAGAGGAATCATGTGGGGGGTGCTTCGATGCACGCAAAGATCTTTGGCTTCTTTTAAAAGAGCCTCCACGGAAACAGCGTCTATTTCACCGTGACGAATTTTTTGGCGGGTATAGCCAATTACTTCAGCGATGCTGCTTTTCACTGCATCCCTACCAATGCGCGCCTCTACTTCAGGAACCCAATCTGCCGAAAGAATTTCATCCATGGAAGGAATTTGACGCAGAAGAGCGCGTCGTGACGTGTCAAGCAAAAAACCACCCCGTTCGTTTATCGTAAAAAATAACTTCCCCGGATTTCCGGAACACTACAGTTATGCTAGTATAGGCTTCTTCTGTATTTTTTCAGCACCCTCAAAAATTTTTCGATGAAGGGAAGGTCCTGCTGTCATGTTGATCGACGCACGCGGAAAAAGTTGTCCTCAACCGGTGATTCTCACAAAAAAAGCCATCGATGAGGGGAATAGCATTCTCACAATACTTGTGGATTCTGAAATTCCCGCACAAAACGTAGAACGTCTTCTGGAAAAATCCGGTTTTTCCTTTTCCAGGAAACCGGGCAATCCCGGAATAGAGCTCCATAGTTTTCGCGACAACTCCAAGGATAACAACCTTCCCGTTCAGATATCCCGCGAAAACATCACAAAAAAATCCGAAGACAGCTTTGTTTTGGTTATTTGCCATCGCATTCTTGGAGGTGCAGATCCCCATCTAGGAGAAGTTCTTATCAAAGGCTTCCTGAGTACCATAGCAGAAAAAGAAGGGTTGCCCAAGACCATTATTCTCATGAACGAAGGAGTTTTCCTTGCTGAAAAAGGTTCCTCCACTCTTGAAAGCCTCGAAAAAATGTTCACTCAGGGGACCGAAATCCTCGTATGTGGAACCTGCACGAATCACTTTGGAATAACCGAAAAAATCGGCGTGGGCACCATATCGAACATGTTCGATATCACCGAAGCCATGCTGGGGCCTTCCAGGGTGATAAGCATTCCCTAAGAATGCAATCCGCAAGGGGTCAAGGGTATTTTTCCAGGGCCCCTTGCAAAAAACACATCCTCAGTCTTCATCCTCGTCAACCTTGAGAAATGCCAAAAAGGCCTCTTGAGGTATAGAAACCTTGCCGATCATTTTCATCTTACGCTTTCCTTCCTTCTGCTTTTCCAGAAGTTTTCTCTTTCGCGTAATATCCCCTCCGTAACATTTAGCCAAAACATCTTTTCGGAGAGCCTTGATATTTTGCCGAACAATTACCTTTTTCCCAATGCTTGCCTGAATGGGGACTTCGAAAAGCTGTCTGGGGATAAGTTCTTTCAAAGCCCTCGTTACCGCAAGGCCTCGACGATAAGCAAAATCTTTATGGCATATAAACGAAAATGCGTCCAAGGCTTCGGAAGCAATGAGGATATCCACCTTTTCGAGATCCCCCGGGAAAAATCCGATGTATTCATAATCCAGGGAAGCATACCCTCGGGAAACAGATTTAAGCTTATCATGAAAATCGAAAATAAATTCCGCAAGGGGAACCTCGTAAATAAGACGAACTCTCTCCGGGGTAATATAATCCATGGATTTAAATACTCCCCGCTTGTCTTGGCAGAGCTGCATAACTTTTCCTACATAATCCGAAGGAAGAAAGGTAGTCAAACGAATATAAGGCTCCCGAATCTCTTCAATCTCTCCAATAGGAGGAAAATCTGAAGGACGGTGCACCTCGAGAACCTCCCCGTCCGTTTTTTCCACTTGATAAATTACATTGGGCGTAGTAGCCACAAGCTCCACCCCATATTCCCTCCGAAGCCGTTCCTTGGCAATATCCATATGGAGCAATCCCAAAAAGCCACATCGGAAACCAAAACCAAGAGCTACGGATGTTTCTGGAATAAATTCGATGGCACTATCATTCAGGGTCAGTTTTTCCAAAGCATCCCGGAGATGAGGATAGTCCTCTCTCTCTAGAGGATAAAAACCACAGAACACCACAGGTTTTACTCTTTTATACCCGGGAAGGGGTTTTGAAGCAGGAAACTCCACAGATGTAATGGTATCCCCAACTCGGGCATCCTCCAAGGACTTCATGTTCGTAATAACGTATCCCACTTCTCCTGCCTCGAGTACCTCCACGGGGACCATGCCGGGAGAAAAAACGCCAATTTCCTCTACGTCACCTCGCTTGCCGGGAGCCATAAAATAGATGGCATCTCCCCGGCGAAG
Source organism: Synergistaceae bacterium (assembly GCA_036769705.1). Classification (GTDB taxonomy): domain Bacteria; phylum Synergistota; class Synergistia; order Synergistales; family Aminiphilaceae; genus DAIPKP01. The sequence continues at coordinate 12,831 of DAIPKP010000002.1, read as the reverse complement.
CGTTCCCTCCATGACACGGATATAACAGATAACTCCCCGATAATTATCGTATACCGAATCGAAAATAAGCGCCTGAAGCGGTTTCGCCTCGTCCCCCTTCGGAGGAGGGACATTGCGAACCACCGCTTCGAGAATATCCTCGACGCCGGTCCCATCCTTTGCGCTGCAAAGAAGAATATTTTCCGTATCGATACCGATAAGTTCGCCAATTTCCTGCGTCACTTTCTCAGGTTGCGCCGAGGGCAAATCTATTTTATTGATCACCGGCAGGAGTTCCAAGTCTTGATCCACCGCAAGATAAGCATTTGCCATGGTTTGAGCTTCCACTCCCTGAGCGGCATCTACCACGAGGAGAGCTCCTTCACAAGCCGCAAGAGAACGGGAAACCTCATAGCTGAAGTCCACATGCCCCGGAGTATCGATAAGATTGAGCTGATAGGTTTGTCCGTCCTGGGCGGTATATTTCATGCGCACAGGAACAAGTTTTATGGTGATGCCCCGTTCCCGCTCCAGTTCAAGGGAATCAAGATACTGAGCTTTCATGTCCCGGGAATTTACGGTTTGAGTCTTCTCCAGCAACCGATCCGCCAAGGTGGATTTACCATGATCCACGTGAGCGATGATGCAAAAATTTCTAATATATTTGGAATCCAGGAGGAACACCTCTTCTCTCTGCAAAAACACGCCGCTTTCACATATAATCGAACAAAAAAAGCAACAATCCCCTTTCATGCTAGGACCGTTGCTTTGCTGACAGAACCCGACAAAAGCAAAAATACGCTTGGCGGAGGGCGAGGGATTCGAACCCCCGGAAGCTTGCGCTTCAATTGATTTCAAGTCAACCGCCTTCGACCGCTCGGCCAGCCCTCCGCAACAGCAGAGGTATTGTACTGTAGAAAAAGCGTTGTTGCAAGGGTCGTAGAGTTTTCAAGCGTTTGAGAAATCACGGAAACCGAAAAACCCCAAATCCTGCAACCCCATTAAATTTCCCCTAGGGGATACAAAGTAACAAAATATCCTATTATCGAAAATGTACTATGGTAACCCCCACTCCTCCTTCATGAGGTTCTCCGAGGGAATAAGAGGTAACGTAAGGAAGGGATTTACATATCCGGTGAACTTCCCTTCGTAAAATCCCCTCACCACGCCCATGAATAACCGTTACCGCATCATAACCGTGGCGGAAAGCTTTGTCGAGGTACTGTTCCATGAGAGGCATAGCTTCGTCCACAGTCATTCCTCGAATCATAATACTGGTTCCGATACGTTCTCCAGACACCACGGAGGGCGACGAGGAAAGGCGTCCAGGTTTCCCCGTATCTTTCTTTTCCGGGGCGGAAGCGATACGTACCTTATGAAAAGGTACCTCAATATGCAAACCTCCGGCCTGTACCGTAACCTTACTGTTTTTCACCTGAAGGATTTCTCCCTTTACCTTGCTATCGATGATTTCGACAAACATGCCCGGCGCAGGAGAAATGCTTTGTTTTTCCATGGATTTTCTGCGAAAACGCTTCTCTTCCCGCGCATCCAGGGTTTTTTTCAGTTTGTTCACATCTCGTTTCACATGTTCTCTTCGAGACTGAGCTTCTCCACCAGAATCAGTTTTTGCAAGTTTAAGAAGATTTTTTGCTTTTTCTTCGGCCTCTCTCAAAAGTTTACGAGCTTCATCGTCGGATTTACGCAAAATATTTTCCTTTGCATCCTCAAGATAGGCTATTTTTTCATCCAAATCCTTTTTCTTCTCTGCAACTTTTTGAAGGGAAAAGGATAATTCCCGTTCTTTTTTATCGAGCAGAAGTTCTTTTTCAAAAAGCCTATTTTCCGAGACTTCCAGAGGATCACTTTGTTCCAGAACGACTTCCCGGGCCCGGCGTAAAACCTGTTTGTCGAGTCCGTATCTCTCGGCAATAAGAATGGCGTTACTCTTTCCGGGGATTCCCACAATAAGCCGATACGTAGGGGATGCCGTAACGGGGTCAAACTCCATACTCGCCGCCTCGATGCGAGGAGTCGTGAGAGCATACCGCTTGAGAGGATTATGGTGGGTCGTCGCCAGAACGAGGCTTCTTCTCTGGAGAAATGCTTCAAGAATGGCAATACCTAAAGCCGCGCCTTCCTGAGGATCTGTTCCGGCTCCAAGCTCGTCCAAAATTACCAGGGAGCGTTCCGTAGCATCCTTGAGCATGGCAACAATGTTTTTGATATGCCCGCTAAAAGTGGAAAGGCTTTGCGTAATACTTTGCTCGTCTCCAATATCCGCGAGGAGATTGTCGAAATCGCCTATCCTGGAGCCTTCTTCCACGGGAGCGGGCAAACCGTACCAAAAGAGCAGAACTGCTACCGCCACCGTTTTAAGGGCTACCGTTTTGCCTCCCGTATTCGGCCCGGTAATAACGATAGAAAGATTTCTCCCTCCGCAGGAAAGATCCAGGGGAACCGCAGATTTCCCGAGCAAGGGATGCCGGGCTTTCCGCAAGGAAAAGGATGTTTTTTTTTCTATTTGGGGAAGAACCCATTTTTTTTCTGCCATCATGCAGGTAACGGCATAAAGGAGATCGAGAAATGCCATGACCTCTTCCAGAAGCCGCACCGGTTTCTCCCGAAACAAAATGGCCTGTGTAAGTTCCCGGAGAATCCGGCGTTCTTCCTCTTTTTCTTCCTGAACCGCCATGGAAAGCTCATTGTTGAGGGAGACGAGACTTGAAGGCTCCATATATGCGGAATTACCGGAGCTCGAAGAGTAAAGAAGTATTCCGGAAAGAGAATTGACATGCTCTTTTTTCACAAGCACCGCGAAACGTCCGTCCCGGAAGGAAAGCACTCGTTCTTGAAGTTTTCCCGCGAAACTCGGATCATTCAATAGGGAATTCCCTAAAGAGCGGGCTTTGCTTTTCAGATTGCGAATACGTAATCGAAGATCTCCAAGCCTGGGAGACGCATGATCGTAAAGAAACCCGTCCGCATCGAGGACTCCCAGAAGAGCGTGTTCCTGTTGGAAATCCCGTATTTTTTTAACATATTCCGATAGATCGGGATATTCCTCCTGGCGCTCTCCCATAAAAGCTCTTATCCTGATTCCCAAAGCAAAAATTCGCTGAAAGAGAAGAAGTTCTTCTCCAAAAAGGATTCCCGATTCCTTTGCCTTATCCAAAAGATTTCCGAGAGGCTCTATTCCTTCAATTTTAGGAAAGCCCTCTTCTTTTTCGGTACAACCCCGATACTGCTCTAAAATACGGTGATGCCTTTCGAGAAATTCTCGTCCGGAAAAGGGCTGACTCTTTAAAAAACATTGTTCTCCAAGAGAGGTGCGACAATAGGGGGTAAAAAGGGCAAGGATTTTTTCAAATTCGAAAATCTCCAACGCCCTGGAGGAAACAATCAATCCCAGACACTCCTTTCGTTTGCGGAAGGAGACTCGTTTTGAGGAGAAAGAATGGAAAAGGGAGATTCCTGAGCAGGCTCTTCGACACTTCCAGGCAGGCTTATGCCATGAGAATCCACATATTCCGTAATATGAGGCCATATGGCAGCGGCGATCCGCATGGATCGGCTTTCGGTAAACCAACTTTGCGTAAGAGGAATGCGTATCATGGTTCCCAACACAAAGACGAGAAGAAGCAGAGCCACCCCCTTAAGAGCACCTGAGACGATACCCCCGAGGCGATCAAGAGTTCCGAGATAGGCAAATTTTACGACAAAGCGAATCATTCTGTAGATAAGGGATGAGCAAAGATTGATGACGATGAAAATCGCCGCCATGATAAGAATGGTCGCCATGGGCATTTTATCCGCAGGAACGGAACCGCTCACACGTTCTCCGAGGAGAGGACCCAATTTCCAGGCAAGAAAAATCCCGCCGAAAAAACCTATGAGGGAACAAATTTCACCGGTAAGTCCCCGGAGAAAACCCTTTACCCCCAAATACAAGAAAACAACCGCAAAAAGAGCGTCGAAAAGATCCGCTCCAGACATAATTTTTCTCTACTCCTCATCTTCGAGGAAACCACTGCATTTCCTCGCGATAGTATCTAAAGTGTACGCCAGCTGGAGACAGGCAAGAACAAGTTTCTCATCCTGCTTAACCCCTGCGGGAAGAGAATTGATTTGTTCTCTTACAATTCCGGAAACCCTGGCAAAAGTAGATTCTTCCAACTTGGAGAGAATGCTGTATTCCCGACCAAGAAGGTGGAATGTATGTTTTTGCTGCGCACCATCCTTGATTTCCTTTTTTTCCATAACCATGCTCCTTAAGCTCTTTTGAAAAAACACGGTTTCTTCCCCCGCATGTAATACCGGGCTGCGGGGGAAGAAGAAACTATTGAGCTCAATCATCCGTGCGGGATATTTTTTCGAAACGCTCCACAAGATTCTTGATTTTCTGCTCTGCCTGCCCCTGTTCTTTTACAAGATTCATGGCTTCCCGTTCTTTCGTTTCCAGGATACGTTGCTGTTCCTTTCGGAGACGTATAAGCTCAAGATCTTTTTCCTGAATCACTTTCTCATAGGATTCTATCCTGGCCAAAAGTTCTTCTCGTTCCTTTCGGAGCGAATCCATTTTCCCCAAGGCGTTTTCCACAATTTGTTCTATTTCCTTGAGTTGCGTATGCATACGAGCTGCCTCCATGAACGGTTATCTATCGGAGTATATACCCCAAAGATTCCAGTGCCTCACGCAAACGGACATGTTGCCGGTCCACTTCCTCATCACTCAAGGTCCTCTCGTCATGACGATAAAGAAGGGAGAAAGAAAGGCTCCGTTTCCCCTCGGGGACCCCCTCCCCCTCATAAACATCAAAAAGAGTGATGTCCCGGGCATGTTCTCCCATGAGAGAGATAATCTTTGCCGACACTTCTTCCGCCGTTACCTCTTTTACGTCTACGAGAAGAGAGATATCTCTGTATACCCCAGGGTATTTTGCAGTTTCCCCAAATGTTCTCTTGGGAGCATCGAGAAGAGGGGCCACTTCAACTTCAAAAGCATATAGCGGAGCCCCTAAATCAAAAGCCTCTTCAATGGATGGTTTGAGCCGTGCAAGATACCCTATACGGCTATTGCCCAAATAAATATGCCCGGTCTGTCCTTTATGGCCAAAGGGTTCCTCCGCTTGTCTGAGGGAAACTTCGGCGTTGGCACTCTTGCAAAGAGCGAGAACATCTCCCTTGACCCGATAGAAGTCCTCTCCGTCCCGAAGCAAATTTTTCCGTTTGCCCGCATAAACCACCCCGCCTATAAGGGGGGGTTCCACGTGCGTATCTCCGGATCGTAAAAAAACACGCCCGGACTCAAAAATGAGAATGGGATCCTTCCACCCGGCTCTCACGTTTTTTATCACGCTCTGGATCAACCCGGGCAAAAGAAAGGTTCGCATCCGGGAAAGCTCGCTGCTTATGGGATTAAGCACCGCTATCGGATTGTTTCGCCTATCCGTATCCGGCAAAAGAAGTTTTTCAAAAATATCCGGAGAGACGAAGCTATAGGTTATCACTTCCGAATATCCTCGCCCCATGGCGACCTCCCGGAAACGACGGACCTGGTCCATTTCCCGAGTGATACTTCCCGTAGCATGAAGATTGGAGGGAATTCTGGAAGGGATACCGTCATACCCCTCCACTCTCCCCACTTCTTCGATGAGATCTTCTTCAATGGAGACATCCAGCCGTTCCTTGGGGGCCACATAACTTCTGCTTTCTTCGGAACGTTCTTTTTCTTCGAAACCCAATCTGTTCAAGATTTCTCCGGCATCTTCCATACGCCGATGCAACAGGATTCTCTCTAGTTTTTCTGCCGTTAAGGTAACGAAAACTGGATCCGAAAAAGGTTTCCCCGAGCTGTGCACCCGATAGCCCCCCGTTCCCGCTCCCCATTCCTGGAGAAGAGCCAGGCAGTAGTGCAGACCAAGAAGAGCTTTCTCCCTGTTCACTCCCCGGGAATTGCGGTAGGAGGCTTCGGAATGCAATCCCAAACGACGGGAAGTCGCTCCAATCATTTCACGGTTAAAAATGGCGGATTCAAGAGCAAGCACCTTTGTGGTATCCCGTATTTCCGTACTCTCTCCTCCCATGACCCCTGCAAGGCCTATGGGGATTTTACCACTGGTAATACAGAGGTCCTCTGGAGAAAGAAGCCGTTCCTTGCCATCGAGGGTCTTGAGATGCTCTCCATCATGCGCGGTTCGCACGGTAATTTCCTTCTCCGGGAGAAGATCCGCATCATATGCGTGAAGAGGCTGGCCTATGGCAAGCATGGCAAGGTTCGTAGCATCCACTACGTTACTAATAGGGCGGATACCATGTTTGACCAAACAAATTTGAGCCTCCAGAGGTGACGGAGCAATAACAAGATCCGTAAGAAGCCCTAGAGCGAAAAAAGGACAAAGATGATCGTTTTGCGTAATTCCTTTGAAGAAAAAGGGCCAGTCCTGGTTACCCTCGGCATATTCTTTCAGGGGGAAAAGAGAGCTCTCTTTCAGAATACCCCGGGCTTCCCTGGCCATGCCCAGCATGCTCAGGAGATCTCCCCGATTCGGTGTAATAGAAACATCCAGAATATAATCATCGAGCTCGAAATGTCTTTTAAAATCCACCCCCAGGGGAGTTTCCTCGGGAAGGATAAAGATACCGTGTTCCACTTCGAGTTCCGGCAACCCCAGCTCAGGAGCGGAAAGAAGCATGCCCTCCGAAGAAAGGCCTCCGAAATCCCGTATTCCTAAAGTTACTCCTCCAGGCAAGAGAGCTCCCGGAGGTCCGTAGGGTACCATCTGTCCAGGCCGAACGTTTTCCGCGGCAGTAATACAGCGGGCCTCTCCTTTTCCCGTGTCGAGAGAGGCTATTTTCCAGGAAGCTTTTTCAGGATGCTCTTCCAAAGAGTTGATGCGAGCCACCACAACGCCTTCAAGCTCTCTCCAGGGCTCGAGAATTTCTTCAACTTCGCTCCCGGTAAAGGTCATGCGCTCCGCAAAATCTCGGACATCCACAGAAAGAGAGACAAACCGTGAAAGCCATTTCCAGGAAACAAGCATGATTATTTCACCCTCTCTTGCGTCAGGAATCCCATATCTCCTTCAAAAAGAAGGCGCAAATCACCGATTTCATACTTGAGCATGGCAATGCGGTCCAACCCCATGCCCCAGGCAAAACCGCTGTATTTTTCAGGGTCGATTCCTCCATGCCGAAGAACGTTAGGATGTACCATGCCCAGACCGCAGATCTCAAGCCATCCAGTGCCCTTGCAAACCCTGCAGTTTTTGTCTTTACCTCCGCAAATAACGCAGGAAATATCCATTTCAAGAGAAGGTTCTGTAAAGGGGAAATAGCTTGCCCGATAGCGCACATCCAGAGCACGCCCAAAAATTTCTCTGGCAAAGACATCCAGGCAGCCTTTAAGATCCGCTATAGAAATATTTTCATCCACAAGAAGGCCTTCAAGCTGATTGAACATGGGAGAATGAGTAGGATCACTATCCCGGCGGAAAACACGGCCAGGGCAGACAATTCGTAAAGGAGCTCCCCACTGCTTCATAGCTCGCACCTGGCCAGGTGATGTATGCGTACGAAGCAACAACCCCTGTTCTACATAAAAGGTGTCTTGCATATCTCTTGCAGGATGAGAAGGAGGAATGTTGAGAGCCTCGAAATTATGAAAATCATCTTCAATTTCCGGTCCCGATGCCACGGTAAAACCAAGCCCCGCAAAAATTTCGACGACTTCCAGGGTTACCTGCACCACCGGGTGCCAGCTTCCCCAGCCTCGGGAAGATGCAGGAAGCGTAACATCCAGGAACTCCTGCATTTCCTGTTTTTCATGCTCCCGGGTTTCGAGATCCTTTTTTTTGCTCTCAAAAAGCTCCTCACATTCATCGCGCAACAAATTGACACGCTTTCCAAAGGCAGGACGCTCCTCCGCAGAAAGGGTCCCCAGGTTTTTCATTAAGCGGGTAATCTCGCCCTTCTTCCCAAGAAAGCTATTTTTTACCCCCTGCAGCATTTCTATATCTTGAGCTTTTTCGAGAGCTTTCAGGAACTCCTCACGAACCTCCTTCATTTTCGACGTTGCACCCATAAATTATATCCCCCTCATCTCGTCAGGGTCCTGAAGCCACTCCTTCATTTCTTCCTCTTTCCCCGCAAGCACCAAGGAATCCCCCTCCTGAAGGAGAGTATCGGCCTTGGGAAGAAGGGTAGCTTCCCCTCGTCGTATACAAAGAACGATAGCATTATACGTGTTTCTGAAATTCAATTCTATCAAAGTTTTTCCCAGCATTTCCGGGAGAGGGCTTACCGACCCTACCAGAAGGTTGCTCCCGGGAAGAGAAGAGAAAGAAGAAAGCCAGGGATTGATCAAAAGTTCTGCCAGGCGTTCTCCCGTATCTTTTTCGGGGAAAACAATTTTATTCGCTCCGACCTTGGCCAGAATTTTGGCATGAAGGTTCGTTTGAGCTCGGGCTACAATCTTGGGAATTCCGAAATCTCGCAATATGGATGTAGCCAATACACTTGCTTCTAGATTTTCCCCGATCGCAACTATGGCAATGTCTGCATTTTTTGCTCCCATTTTGCTGAGGGCATCTTCATCTGTGGCGTCAAGCTGAACAGCAAGATCCACCGTATCCGCAATCTCCCCGACTTTGGAATGGGTTTTATCTACCGCCATAACGGAATGCCCCAGGCGAATAATTTTATGACATAAAGCCGTTCCCAGACGCCCCAAACCGATAACGAGTATTGTTTTCTTCATTCCCGCACATCCTCTGAAATAACGGAATCCCTCTTTTTAGCAAACACGAAAAGAATATCTACGAGGATTTTTTATTACAAAAAAGGTTCCTGCCCATAGCTATCAGCAGGAACCTACGCTATCTCTCGCCTACAAAAAAATTACTTCTGGGCAAGGGCGCTCTTCGCGGTTTCCGCGAGCCGAGCGAATGCAGGCATATCATTTACGGCGATATCTGCGAGCATCTTGCGATTGATCTCAACCCCCGCTTTTTTCAACCCGTTGATCATGGAACTGTAAGTCGTTCCGTTCATCCGGGCTGCCGCATTAATTCGCACAACCCAAAGCTTGCGGTATTCGCGTTTTTTTGCCTTGCGATCCCTATAAGCATTGCTGAGAGACTTGAGAAAAGCTTCCCGAGCTCTTTTATAAACATTTTTCTTGCGACCAAAATACCCCTTCGTGATGGCAAACAGTTTTTTACGCTTTTTATCGCTTGCGCTTCCGCCCTTAACCCTCGGCATGGCATGTCACTCCTTCATAAACTAAAAAATGATCTCAGAACTCAAAAAAAATGTCCCGTGCCTATGCGTAAGGCAGCATTTCTTTGACATTACGGGCCTGGCTTGTATCCAGGATTCCGGGCTCCCTCAAACGACGCAAACGCTTGGCATTCTTGTTCCGCATTCGGTGCCTTCTTCCAACTTTTGTATATGCGATCTTTCCCCCTCCGGTAACACGAAAACGTTTCTTTGTTCCGGAGTGAGTTTTCTGCTTTGGCATATAAATCCCTCCTAAAAATTTTTTCGTCCAGAGCTCTAAAACACGGAAAGCTCAAGAGAAAACCGAAAGACCTACCCCTTTTCCTCCGCTTTCACGGGTTTTTTGGGAACGGGGACAAGCATCATACGCATAAAACGCCCCTCCATACGAGGCTCCATTTCAACCGTAGCAATCTCCTGGCAATCTTTTGCCACTTTTCCTAGGACTTCTTTTCCTTTATCCAGAAAAGCCATCTCTCTTCCACGGAAAAACACGGATACTTTTACCCGGTGCCCCGCTTCGAGGAAGCTTTTTATGGCCTTCGTTTTAAAATTGTAGTCATGGACATCAATTTTAGGACGCATTTTCATTTCTTTGATGGTTTGCACCTTCTGTTTCTTTCTAGCGTCCTTTTCTTTTTTCTGAAGCTGATACTTATATTTCCCATAATCAAGAATTCGACACACGGGAGGAGACGCCTGAGGGGCAACTTCGACAAGGTCGAATCCCCGCTCTTCCGATAACTCCAACGCCTTTTGTATGGGCACCACGCCCATCTTTACTCCCTGGTCATCAATGAGCAGAACCTCCGGGCAACGGATTTCATCATTAACACGAGGTTCATCATTAGATTTTTTAGCGATAACAGCTCACCTCCATAAAAAAATAAAAAAAGGGGCTACGCCCCTTTTTAAGTACAACACCACAAATCACAAGGAAACTTGTGTGTCAGTACCAGGCAGCGTTCTTACCAACTGGTGAGGATTAAATCCTGCTTTATATTTTTCCTATTCAACATACGAAAAAACGTGCCAATCCAAAGAAGAACTATACCATAGTTTGCGATAAATCACAAGAAAAAGGGGAAAACTCCTCTTTCAAAAGGGAATACATTTCTTCCAGGGTTTTTGAGCCGAGATCTCCTCGGGTTCTCTCGCGAAGAGCCACGCTCTCCTGCTCCTGTTCACGATCTCCGAGAACGAGCATATACGGTACCTTTTCCATCTGGGCATCTCGGATTTTCTTGCCCAGTTTTTCATCTCTAAAATCAATTTCCGTACGGTATCCTCGAGACCGAAGTCCCTTTTCCACCTTTTTGGTATAATCCAAATGATCGTCGCTTACGGGAAGTAGTTTGACCTGCACTGGAGCGAGCCAAAAGGGGAAAGCTCCCGCGTAATGTTCAATGAGGATTCCGAAAAAACGCTCCAGACTTCCGTAAACCGTACGATGGAGCATGACTGGACGGTGCTGCTGCCCATCCTGCCCTACATAGGTCATATCGAATTTCTCGGGCATCTGAAAATCAAGCTGAATAGTGCCACACTGCCAGGTTCTTCCAAGGCAATCTTCCAAATGAAAATCGATTTTGGGCCCATAGAAAGCTCCATCCCCTTCATTGATACGATAGGGAGTACCCGACTCTTCCAAAGCATCCTGAAGAGCCTTTTCCGCCATATCCCACATGGCGGGATCCCCCATCGCCTTTTCGGGACGCGTGGAGAGCTCTACGGTGTATTTGAAGCTGAATACTTTAGAGTAAATGTAATCGGCCAAATTCATGACTCCCAAAATTTCGTTCTTAATCTGTTCGGGAGTTACATAAAGATGCGCATCGTCCTGGGTAAAGCAACGCACTCGCATAAGTCCGTGTAACACTCCGGAACGCTCATGGCGATGTACCGTCCCAAGCTCCGCCATACGCAAAGGGAATTCTTTATAACTCCGGAGCCGGTTGTTATAGACCATAATGCCTCCGGGGCAATTCATGGGCTTGATGGCGTATTCCCGCTCATCGATATCGGTAAAATACATATTTTCCCGATAGTGATCCCAATGTCCCGAACGAAGCCAAAGATCCTTGTTGAGAATAAGAGGCGTCTTTATTTCGCAATAACCTCGCCGGAGGTGTTCCTGCCTCCAGAAATCCACCAGCTGGTTGATAATAACCATGCCCTTGGGGTGGAAAAAGGGAAAGCCCGGCCCCTCGGGGTGAAGGCTGAACAGATCGAGCTCCCGGCCAAGCTTCTGATGCGCTCTTCGTTTCGCCTCTTCCAGCTTCGCAAGGTGTGCCTTGAGAGATTCCTTGTCGGGGAAAGCAGTGCCGTAAATTCGGGTGAGCATAATGTTATTTTCGTCTCCCCGCCAATAGGCTCCCGCAAGAGAAAGTAACTTTACGGCCCTCAGGAAACCCGTGTGAGGCACATGGGGCCCCCGGCAGAGATCCAGGAAATCTCCCTGACCATAGCAGGAAATCTCCTGATCCTCCAAAGCTTCGATAAGTTCCACTTTATAGATTTGGTCTTGCTTCTTAAAATAGTCCAGAGCTTCTTGACGAGGAAAAATTTTCCGGGAAACCGGGATTTTTTCTTTCGCCAAACGACTCATCTCTTTTTCTATTTTAGGCAAATCCTCATCGGTAATTTGTCCAGCCACTTCGAAATCATAGTAAAACCCATCTTTAATAGCAGGGCCTATGGCATACTTAGTACCGGGAAAAAGGTTGAGCACCGCCTGGGCCAAAAGATGTGAAGCGGAATGACGTAAAAGCTCCAATCCCTCAGGGCTTTCGGATGTAACGGGCTCCACCAAGACATCTCCGTCGATCACCGCATGCAAATCTTTAAGCTCGCCGTTAACCCGTACGGCAAGAGCGTTTTTTTCGAGATTCCAATGACGCAAAATTTCCAACCCGGACATACCGCCCCCATCAAACTCATCGCCGGCGGCGTTCGAAAAACGAGCCATAACATCGCCTCCTCAACGTATATATGACAAACACCTTCAAGGGGATTTTTTCTATCCATGCATTGTAGCATAACCAGATTCTTTACGGGTATTTTAGTTCCCATCAGAGAAATAAATCCATGCACCGGCATAATTTTTCCAGATATTACAAAATACCTTTTTTCGTAGTTGAACAAAGATGTTTTCTTTATTTTTCGGTATATTTTGATTTTTTTGTTTTTTTTGACTTCACGTACAAGCCTTCCAAAACCTTGATATGGTGTCGAAAAAATGCAAAAAAGTGCTGGCCTATATGCCCAAAGATCATTATAATGATGATGATAGTATGTAATGTGCATCAAGCATCTAAAAGATGGAATATCTTTGATGCAAAACTGGTGAAGGAGGTGAGAAAAAACTAGAAAATAATTACTTGTATTGTGCGGCGTGGGCTTTAGGTGGTGGTTTTCTTATGAATTTCAATTTTCTGTTTTTATTCCTGCATGAGGAGGGGTTTATCGTATGGCTTCCAATGAAAACAAAGGTGGTTTTGCAACAAGGTGGGGCCTGATTCTCGCTGCCATCGGCATGGCGGTAGGAACGGGCAATATCTGGCGCTTTCCTCG
>DAIPKP010000260.1:0-1363 GCA_036769705.1 Synergistaceae bacterium | reverse complement strand
ATTTTTGCGCCGCCCCCAGAGCAGCCCTTTGATCTGGGCCATCTTCTCCGCCCGCTCGGGGTCACGGTTGGCGTTGCGGGTAAACTCCGCCAGAAAGGCCCAGAAAATTCCCAGAAAAACTCCCAGAGCCCCCGCGAGAACCACCATGAGCTTGCGCTTGGGCTTGAACCGCAAATCCGGGGGATAGGCGGGAGAGAGCACCTGAATTACCACGGGCTCCTTGGCCTCCGCCATCCGGGCAGCTTCGAGCTGTTTGAGGAGCATACCGTAGATGGCCTCGTGGAACTTGAAATCCCGCATGAGCCGCAAATATTCCACTCCCGCATCGGGAAGTTCCTCCAGCCCCAGGGGGAGCATGAGGCTCTCCTCCGAGGCGGTTTGGCTTTCCATCTGTTTGAGCTGCTGCCGCAGGCTGGCAAGCTCCGCCTGAAGTCGTTGAATTTCCGGGTTTTTTCCGGTGGCGAAGGATTTGGCGGTGTTGTACTCCACCTCTTTCTCCGCAATCTTGGCCCGAAGAGTTCCCAGGCTGCTGAAAAGCTGGGTTGTCTGGCTTTCCACATCCAGAACGCCGGATTTCTTCTGGTACGCCACCAGGGCGTTTTCCGCCTGAAGAAGGTTCATCTGGGTTTCCTTGAGCTGCTGCTCCAGAAAGAGCCGCTGCTGGGAGGCCTCGCCGAGGGATTGCTTTTTAAGAAAACTCTGCAAAATTTCTACGGTTCCGTTGGCAAGCTCCGCCGCACGGGCGGGATCTTCATCCTCCATGGAAAGCGTGATGATTCCCGTTTTGGTGTCTGCAAGGGCGGTAAGTTTTTCCGAAAGAATGTTTCGGACATCATCCCCCAGGATCTCCTCCTTGGGGGTATCCGGAAAGTAGGAGGAGGCCAAATCGTACTTGCGGATCATTTCGTCCAGCACGGGGCGGCTCTTGGCGATGGCCACCAGAAGATCCGCCGGGGTCTGCACTCCCAGCATGCCTGCGGCGAAGTCCGGCACTCCCATCTGGGCCATAAGGGCCAGGGCCTTGCCGCCGCTTCCGCTGCTGGGAGGAAGAAGCTGGGTGGAAGAGCGGTAGACCGGGGTCATGATAAGGCTCCAGATGGCGGCTACCAGGGCAAAGGCGAAGGCGGTGAAAAAGATCCGTTTTTTGTTCCGCACCAGTACGAGAAGAAGGTCCAGAAGGTCGATTTCGTCCTCCTCGTAGCAGGGCTGGGGCATATATTCCTGCGAGGGCTGCACCCGAGACGTTTCGCCGCCCGTAGGATTATTAATCGAAGGCATTGATGATCACCCCCGCGGTAACCGCAACTTTATACATGATGTCTATGATATCCCGAGTGCTGTGCAGGCTGCTCAAGACCTGGAG
>DAIPKP010000259.1:0-1370 GCA_036769705.1 Synergistaceae bacterium | reverse complement strand
GGGGATGCCATAAAGAATACACCTTCCTTTTTTTGCAGAAGCCCTTTGGCGCAAACTTATTTGCCCGTTCGGATCCTGCGGATTCCCAGGCTTCCCAGATAGGTCGTTCCCGCCAGCAGAATGATGACCGGTCCGCTGGAAAGATTGACGTAATAGCTTATCAAAAGCCCCGTCACGGTAAAGAAAAGACAGAGCAGTACCGCCAGAATCATCATGGGAAGAAAACGCTGGGTATACTGCCCCGCCACCGCTGCGGGAAGGGTGAGCAGCGCCACCACCAGAATAATTCCCACGATGCGTACCATGAGTACCACCGTGAGAGCGGTGAGGCAGAGCAGAAGAAGGTGCAGGAATCCCACGGGAATGCCCCGGAGAAGAGCGAACTCCGCATCGAAGGCGGTGGCCAGAAGCTGGCGGTACCAGAGAAGAACCACTCCGAGAATGAGCCCGTCCAGAAGAAGCACCGTGCGGAAATCCTCCGGAGAGATGAGCAGTATATCCCCGAAAAGATAGCTGGTGGCGCTGAAGTATCCCGGAGTGAGATCCAGAAGAAGCAATCCCCCTGCCATGCCCAAAGCCCAGAGGGCTCCGATCACCGTATCTTCCCGTTCGTGAAAACGCAAGCCGATCCATCCGATGAGCAGTGCCGCCCCCAAAGCCACTGCGAGAGCTCCCGAAAGAGGCCCTGCCCAGGAAAATTCCCACCGGTATTGAAGATAGAGCCCCAGTCCTATACCTCCGAAGGCGCAGTGAGCGATGGCTCCTGCGAGGTAGCTGATACGTTTCGTTACCACGAAGGTGCCTATCACGCCGAAAGCTACCGAGGCAAGAGATCCCACTCCGAGGGCGAGCCAGAGAAAGGTGTAGCTCGGATCCCGGAAAAGTTCCAGCAGGCTATGCATGAAAATCCTCTCCGGAAAAACAGGAGGAGTAGTGCTTGTCGTGCCGTACCACCCGGTAATTTTCTCCGTAGAGATCCTGAAGATGTTCCCCCGAAAGCTCCTGGGTGGGATGCATGACCACCTTTCGATTGACGCAGATCACGCTGCGTACCACCGAGGAGACGAAGCCCACGTCGTGAGAAACCAGGAGGATCCCCATGGTTTCGTTCAGTTCCCGGAGAATGTGAAGAATCTGCTCTCCCGTATCGGGGTCTACGTTGGCGGTAGGTTCGTCCAGAAGAAGGAGTTTCGGATTGCCGCAAAGGGCCCGGGCGATGAGAACCCGCTGCTGCTGGCCTCCCGAAAGAGCCCGGAAAGGGCGGCGTTCCAGGTCGTAAAGCCGCACCTGTTCCAGGGCTTTCCGGGCGGCTTTACGATCTTTTTCGGAATATCCTCTCCAGGATTTGTTGCCAAGCCTTCCCGTAAGCA
>DAIPKP010000258.1:0-1378 GCA_036769705.1 Synergistaceae bacterium | reverse complement strand
CATGGTGGGCTTCGTGGAGGATTCGGAAACCTTTCTCACCTCTCTTGAATCCGGAGAGATTCAAGGCTGGGAGGATCTTATGGGGGTTTCTGCCAGATATCTGGCTCAGGTTACCGGAAGCCAGAGCCCCCCGAACATTGGGGGGTACCGCCTGGATGATGAGGGAGGATTTTTCTGGGAGGACTCCCCCCGGGGAACTGCTTCGGTGCACGTGGAAAAGCTCTACAACGCTCTTCTGGAGGAGAAGAGTGCCTCCTTCCCCCTTCTCGAGAGGCTTATCGAAGGAAGCTCCCGCTCTCTTCCCCTTCTCTCCCAGGCAGAGGAGACGAAGATCTCCTCCCGGCATATGGGGTGCATGTCCCCGGAATTTCCTCTCTCCCCTTCCCAGCGCACCGCCCTGCACCACTTCATGATAAGCCCTCCGGGGGAGCTGCTGGCCCTTAACGGCCCTCCGGGAACGGGAAAGACCACCATGCTCCAGAGCGTGGTGGCCCATCTCTGGGTGGAGGCGGCGGTGGAGAGAAGAGAGTGCCCTCTCATGGTGGCCTCCTCCACGAACAACCAGGCGGTGACGAACATCATCGACAGCTTCGGAAAGGTAAAGGCTCTTCAGGAGGATCCTCTCTACCAGCGATGGGTTCCGGATATCAAGAGCTTCGGGCTCCAGATGGCCCGGGAGAACCGCTGGAAGGAGGCATACCACTCCTATGACAACAAAAAACAGACCGTGGGAATCTTCGGAGAGATCGAAAATCACGAGTGGCTTGCAAAAGCGGAGGCCTTCTTTCTGGAACAGGCCTCTCAGCGATACGGGGCTCTTGGCTCCCTCGCCTCGGCCATCGAGAGCATTCACCGGGAGCTTCAAGGGTGTGCCCGAGCCATGGAGAACCTTCTTCAGGGGGTTCTCGCCTTCGCCCCCTCTTCCCCCCACATCTCTTTAGAGGAGGAGTACCGGCAGCGCTTCCAAGGGCTGGAGGAAGATCTGAAAGGGGCGGAAAAGGCGCTTGCCCAGTCCCGGCAGGATCTTGAGAGCACCAGGGAGATGGAGATCCTCTGGGAAAAGCACCTCTCCTCGGAGCCCTTCTTTCTGGCCCTTCTCTCCTTCCTCCCTCCGGTACGCAAGCGGAGAGAGGCCCGGGATAGGGTTTTTCTTCTGGAACACGCTCTGGAATTCCCCCCGGAAGGACGGGAAGGGGTACGCCAGGCTCTCGGGGAGAAAAGGAGTCACCAGGAGCACTGCGTGGCCCAGGGGGAGCAGAACTTCAAAAATCTTCAGGAATCCCTCTCCCGGCTTGAGCAGAGATGGCAAACCCTCCAGAGGAGCGCAGAAGAAGCGGGGCTCTCTCTGAAGGGGGATGCTCTCTCCCAAAACGGGGTG
>DAIPKP010000257.1:0-1378 GCA_036769705.1 Synergistaceae bacterium | reverse complement strand
GTTTATGCGGCAGATTGCAGGATGCGTATATCAAGGCGGGATTGCCCCAAATACGTTTGACGAATTACCGCATATCAGGGCGGGGATATTAGTCCGGATCCTCTTTCGAGGTGCTACAACCCGGCATATCATTCCGATTTGCCAGCTCTCGCACACGATCTTCGGATAAATCCAGAAGCTCCGCTATCAGAGAAACTGCCATGCCTCTAGAAAGCATCCGGTGAGCAGCGGTTATTTTAGTTTCCTCTCTCCCCATTTCCATCCCTTTGCGCTCCATCAAGCTGATATACATTCTTCCCGCCTCCTTTTTCCTTTCTAAGGCTTCTTCCCATTCCTCATATTCCTGAACCGCATCTTCCTCGTTGAGGTGCATAACACCTTCCATAAAGGTAAGAAGCTGGGCCTTCTGGTGATGCGTCCACCCCCGCTCGTCGAGAAGATCGAGGATTTCTTTCATGTATCCGAGTTTGAGCCGATCGCTCTTTCGGCTTTTCCACGCTTTGAGGGCTGCGAGATGAGCGAGGTCGAAGGGGTTCGGGCTTTCCGCGAGGGCTTTTTCGTTTCCTTCAAAGGTTTTGAAAACCCGGTATCGATACACGACTTTGGTGCCGAACATTTCCCAGAGATATTCCCCCGAGGCCTGATTCGCCGGAAGAGGTTCCGCCAGGAGAGCCACCGCCACGAGAGGACGGTTATACCGCGCTTCGAGACGGCATCGGTAGCGGTGCATTCGCAGGGGAAAATCTTCGTGGCTTCCCCGGCCCTGAACCTCCGCATGGAACAAGATCCAGGTACTTTCTCCGGAGACAAGAGGTACATCCGCCAGGAGGTCCACAAAGCGCTTTCCTTCCGGAGGCGCTCCTTCGTAATGAAGAGCATATTTGGCCATCCGGCGCAATTCCTTGTCCAGGAAGCGTACGGGACGACTCGAATCCAGAAAAGGCACCATTTCCGGAAGCACCGCATGGAGCATGGGAACGAAGAATTCCGTAAGAAGATTTTTCCATAGGGAGTCGTCGAAACGGGCATTTGCGGATGCTGACATGAGATTTCCTCCGGGAACATGGTCTTTGGGTTTATTGTAATGCATCACGCCGGGGTGTCAATTACGGGGAACTTCGAGGAAAGGGGGTACAATCCCGCCGGCTTTGTCCAAATACATGTGGCGAATTACCGCATATCAGGGCGGGGACGGGGCCCCGCCCCTACCAAAACCGGGATCTGTTTTATGTTTTGGGATTGTGTTTGATGGTAGGGGCAGACCCCTGTGTCTGCCCTGATGGGCGGGATTACCCCAAATACGTTTGGCGAATTACCGCATGTCAGGGCGGGGACGGGGCCCCGCCCCTACCAAAACCGGGATCTGTTTTATGTTTTG
>DAIPKP010000112.1:0-6547 GCA_036769705.1 Synergistaceae bacterium | reverse complement strand
CCCCCTCCCGGGAAGCTCCCTCGAAAAAAGCCTCCACCAGCACCTGGGTATTGCTTCGCCTCCCCCGGGGACTTCCGTTGATACACAGAATCTTTTGCATGGCTCCTTCCACCTCTCTTTGTTCATCTTGGAAAAACACCGCTTCTTTCCGTTATCCCACGGGAATCTGGGTAATCGGGTAGGTTAGCCGGGGCTGCTCCGGATTCCGGAGGATCCCGCTCATAAAGGTGAGAATTCCCACCCGCCCCCAGAACATGAGTACCATGAGAAGCATCTTCCCTTCCGGAGAGAGATCCCCGGTTATGCCCGTAGAAAGCCCTACGGTACCGAGGGCGGAAACCACCTCGAAGGCGATATCCCGCAGGGGAAAGGGCTCGAAGAGGGAGAGCAGCACCACTCCCGCGAAAAGAGTTCCCAGGTAAAGGATGAGCAGCACCAGGGCTCTCCGGATAGTGCGCAGCGGAATGCGGCGTCCCCAGAGATTGATTTCCTGGACCCCCGAGATCTCCCCAACCACCGCAAGCCCCACCACCGCCAGGGTGGTGGTTTTAAGCCCGCCTCCCGTGGAGGAAGGAGAAGCTCCCGCCACCATGAGCAGCAGAAGCATCATAATGCCCGCGGAGGAAAAGGTTTTCGGAGCCACCGTATCGAACCCCGCGGTTCGGGCGGTTATGGAGGCAAAGAGAGCGTTCCAGGTTTTGTAAAGAGGAGAGAGGGATACCAGGGAACGGTTCCACTCCACCAGCAACACCCCCAGGGTGCCCGCAAGGATGAGAATTGCCGTGGTAAGGAGCACCAGCCGGCATCCCACGGAAAGGCGGCGCCACCCTCCGGAGAAACCGGATTGCAGCTCCACCCAAACGGGAAATCCCAAGCCCCCCACCACGATAAGAAACATGACGGTAGCGGGAACCGCAAAGGTGTTTCCGTAGGCGTGAAGGCTGGTGGAGAAAAGGGAAAATCCCGCATTGCAGAAGGCGCTGACGCTGTGAAAGATGGCGGTAAAACAGGCGCGCCCCAAAGAAAGGTTCTCCGCAAAGAAGGGAAGCATGCAGAGAGCTCCCAGAAGCTCCACGCCGAAGGTAATCTTGATGACCGAAAAGAGGAGACGCACCGCTCCGCTGGGCACGTTCTGCCCCATGGTATTCACGAAAAGAATCCGGGAACTGATGCCCACCCTCTGCCCCATGGCCACCATAAGGGCCAGGGAGGCGGTGATAACCCCCAGGCCTCCCAGCTGAAAGAGCAGAAGCACCACCACCTGAGATGCCAGGGAGAGATCGCTACCGGTATCCACCACGATAAGCCCGGTAACACACACCGCGGAAGTAGCGGTAAAAAGAGCATCCAGAGGATGCAGAGGACGATAGGAAAGATTACAGAGCCACAGCAATCCCGCTCCGAAAAAGATCAGGAGCAGGAACGCCGAAACCACTCTTTTTTCCACGGAAACTTTACTATAAAGCCGAATCATGCTTTTTCCTCATAAAAGCTCCATCTCTTTTCCGGGAATTCTCTTGAAAAAAACGCTCTTTCTCGAAAAGGAATCCTGGAATCTTTCGAATTTTTCAACCAGAAACGGGCGGGAAATCCCGCCCGTTTCTGGGAATGCCCTTCTCCTCCCTCGAAAAATCCGGGAGGTGATACCTCTTTTTTTTAACGGAAGTCCTCGACCTTGGGATCGAAGGCCTCTTCATCCTCCATAGCGAGGGCGGTAATAAGCTGGGCTTCCAAGGTACGGGCCACCTCTACCGCCTTTTCCGCCATCATCACATCCTGTTCGGAGAGCCAGGTTACAGCCTTCTCCTGGTCGCCTTCGTTCCAGTAGGAGAGAGCCTTGGCGACGGCATCCTTTTCCTGGGCCACGAGATCCTTCTGGTACTCTATCCAGAAATGCTGCAGTTTTTTCCGCCACTCCGGATTGTGCCGCACCAGAGCGGAGGGAGAGCGGAAGGCCCAGGAGGCGGAGCGGGAATCGTACACGTCGGTGCCTTCGGTATATCCCTCGGGGCTGGCCTGCAACGCTCCGTGGAAGGGAAGATAGACGCTTTCCCTTGCGGGGCCGAGAGCGAGCCACATGACTACCCCGATCTGCCAGGGCATGGATTCGGTTTCTCTCATCTCGAAGATGTGGGCTTCCATGTTGCTGTTCCGGGAAACCACCCGATACCCCTCGAAATCGAATTCTCCCTCGTAAGTATAGCTTTCGGAACGGAAAAAGGCCATAATATCCTCAAGAGAGATGGGTTTGTCGGGCTTCATGAGGAAGGGATAGAGGGCCTTGCCGGGCTCCTGCTCCACCGAGGGGCTGAACCATCGCTGCCCCCACCAGTTGCGGATACCGCAACATTTTGCCATGTTCTCGTCGCTCAGATCACCGTACGCCCGGGCAAAATCGAAGCTCTTCTCCTGCCCCGGTTCGACTCCGGGAAACTTATGCTCCAGCGCGAAGGAATACACCCCCGGGGAGGCCATAAAGTTTTTTTTCTCTCCCAGAGCGTCGGTTACATCGAAGCCGTCGATCCGGGCGATGTTGCCGTTCACCACGTACATGTCATCGGGGATGCGTACCGCCGCCCACTGATGCCCTGCGTACTCCACGTACCAAATTTCGTCCCGGTCCGCTATGGCAAGCCCCGCAATTTCTCCCCGTCCTTCGTTGTAGGGATCTTCGGCGCTGCCGAACTTCTCCACCGCCGCTCCGAGAAGGAGCACTCCCTCCCGGGCGGTTCGGGCTCGGGGAAGCACCAGGGCGGGAATCATGCACTCCTGCACGCCGTTAGGTGTTCCGGGATCCGCCGCATTGGAGAGATCGTTCCGATCCTCGGTTTCCGTGGCGGTAATCACCACGCCTTCGCTGTTGATTCCCGCAGCGCTGTAGGGCCAGAGCCCTCCGTCCCAGGAATCTTCGCTGTGATCCTGATAGCAGAAATCCGGAAGGGAGAAGAATTTCAAAGCCTCCGTCATCCCCTCGGGATATCCCCATTCCAGGCCGTTATAGAAAATTTCGGTCTCCCCCGGAGCGATTGCCTTTTTCGGCGTTACCACCAGGTACTTGGAGATGGCGGAAGCTCCATCCTCCATGCGAGCCACCAGGGGATGCCCCGTGGCGGAAGCGTCCTTTCCCACAAAAACCGCGGTACATCCCAACGCCGCTCCCCCCAAGAGTCCAAGCAAAGCACACGCCAGAAAAACCTTCATACCCTGCCGCATCAATCCTTTTCGCATTCTTCCAACCTCCTTGTAAAGATATTCGTGAAGATGCATTATCGTGCATGATATTGTCTCACGCCCCCCGGGAGAAAACAAGATTTCCCGAAGACCGCCCCGCAGGAATTCCTAGTTTCCCCGGGAGAAGACCGCCAAATGGCGGAGGCGGTTTCCGTAGAAAACGCCGTGTCCCTGGTAATCTTCATCCTCGAAGATGTACCGGTAGGGATATTCCGGATCTTTCCGGAGTTTTTCCAGGGTTTTCGAAATTCTTTCCTGGGCTTTTCCGGCGGCCTCCTTCTCCGGCACAAGGGGATCGGCACCGGGAGGAGTTTCCTCCTCGGAAGAAGCGAGAAAATATCCCTCGGAAATTTTGGGCCAGAGAGCGGAAAAGGCCTCGGGAGATTCCAGCACATCCATTCCTATCATGCGGTCTCCCCGAAAGACCATGCACCCCTGGGCCCGGGGCTGGGGAACGAAGGCCTTTCGCAGAGCCTCCAGGGAGGAGCGCTCCTTCTCATATCCCTCCAGAAGGGATTCCGTGGAGGAGGAGACGCCTCTCCGGGCAAGAATGCCCTCCACTTCCCGCCATACTTCTCCCTGAACTCGGGATTCCGAAAAGGGATCCTCCCCGGCAAAGTTGCTTTTCCGGCGCACCGAAGAGGGAGCGAAGGCATCGGCTCGAAAGGAGCCCGCCGCACCATCCCAGCGCCCCTGCTCCACGCAGCATACGGGAATAACCCGCTCCTCCCCGGGGGAAACTATCAGGGTTATCCGAATAACCCGATGCTGTTTTCCTCCCCGAAGAAGCTCTCCTTCGAGAAGAAGCAGGGGACGATTTCCCCGGTTCGTCACCTTCAGCTCCGGCACGCTTCCCTCGGAGGAAATTTCCGTAATCTCCGCACTTTTCTCCTCCAGGGCCTGATCCAGAAGAAGAAGGCCCTCTTCCTCCGAAGGCTTCGAAGCGTAGAGAAAGAAGAGAGTATATCCCCCCGCGGAGTTCGGATCTCCGGGTTGCAGCTCCCGGAAGCTTTCTTCCAGCCGCTTTTTTCCGAGCTCCTCCGCCCGTTTTTCCTGCCCCCGAAGAAGCCTCAAATAGAGATGGCTTTCCGGAAGGCTGGAACGATCCACCAAAGTTTCCAGTTTTTCCGTAATCTCCCGGATCATCCGGGGATTTTCCCAGGCCTGCCCCATCTGCCAGGCCTGAAGAAGAAGATTGCGCAATCCTTCCTGGGAAGTAGTGCAAGAAGGGCGAAGCTCCAAAAGCTCCTTTCCCTTGGAAGAAGCGAAGATACCAATTTCCAGGGAGGCTTTCTGATCCGTCAGCATTCCTGCTTCCGGAAGAAGGGCATCCCCCAGGACAAGCCCCTCGTCAAGGAGCGGGGCCAGCCAGGCCGCATCTCTCCGGGGAAGATACCCCAGAGGACAAAAATCCCGGTTATCCACCCGTATCGCCCGGGGATCATGAGAATTATCGGGCTCTCTTTCCAGGTACACTTCCTCTCCCAAAACCGCCGAGGTTTCCTGATACTGAAGCCCCACCACCGCGGAATCCAGGGTTCCGAGAAAAATCTCCTCTTTTTTTCCGGGGGCTTTCCCTTTTTTCGCTCCCTTTTCCGGAGCTTTATGCGCTTTCTTCTGCCTGGGCATGGAAATTCCTCCTTCCGGCATATTCGCTCTTTCAAGTATAGCCCAAAATATCAGGAAGGCCTTTTCTTTTTTCTCAATAAGACATTCTTTTCTTAAGAATTTTCCTGCCCGGAGAGAGGCCGCTCTTTCAAATCCTCCTCCAGGGCCCGGTCCACCACGTCCCGGGGAAGTTCCTTTCGGGCCCGGGCTCCCAGCTCCCGCAGCATTTCGATACGGCGCACCAAATTTCCCCGCCCCTGGACGAGACGGTTTTTACATTCATCGTAACAGCTCACCGCTCGATCCAAATGCTCTCCCAGGTTCTGAAGATCCTCGTAAAAGAGTACGAATTTGTCGTACAGCTCTCCGCTCTGCCGGGCAATCTCCAGGGCGTGCCGGTTCTGCTTCTCCCGCTGCCAGAGATTGGCCACCGTACGAAGGGCAAAGAGAAGGGTTCCCGGAGAGACCGGAAAGATTCCCTCTTCGAAGGCCCGCTGCATAAAGGATTCTTCCTTCTGCTGCGCCAGGATCAGCGCGGGTTCCAGGGGGACGAACATGAAGACGAAATCCGGGGTTCCCAACTCTTCCAGGGCCGCATAGCCCTTGCTCTTCAGGGAAGTCATGTGCCTTCCCAGAGAGGCCAGGTGCTCCCGGAGAAATCTCTCCCGAAGCTCCGGAGATTCTTCCCGGCAGTATTTTTCATAGGCCACCAGGGAAACCTTGGAATCCACCACGAGGTGCCGGCCTCCGGGAAGATATACCACCGCATCCGGCTGAAGCCGCCCCCCCTCGGAGGAGGTGAAGGAGGGCTGCAGGCGGTACTCCTGGTCTTTCACGAGCCCCGCCCGCTCGAGCACCCGCTCGAGCACCATCTCTCCCCAGTTTCCCATGATCTTGGCCTGCCCCTTGAGGGCCTCCGTAAGATGCCGGGCCTCCCGGGACATCTGCTGGTTCAGCTCTGCGAGCTGCCGCACCTGTTCTCTCAACTCTCCCCGATCCCGGGTATCCGCAGAATAGATCACATCCACCCGGTTTCGAAAATCCGCAATCCGCTCTCCCAGGGGGCCCAAGAGGCCCTCCAGATTTTCCCGGCTCATGCGGTGGAACGAGTCGGTTTTCTCCTCGAAAATGGAGTTCGCCAGGGAGGAGAAATCCCTTCGGAGCTGTTCCTTGATCTCGTCGAACTCCCGGCGCTGTTCCAGCACCCGCTTTTCCGAGCTTGTCCGCTCCGCCTGCTCCCGCACGAGGGATTCCCCCAGCTGTGAAAGCTGCTGGCGTTGCCGCTCCCGCTCCCGTTCCGAATCTCCCAGCTCACCCTCCAAGAAAGTCAGGGTCTGCTCCCGCCGCGCCAGCTCCAAATCCTTCTGACGCAACTCCTCCTGAAGCTCTTCGTACTCTTCGGGAGGGCAGCCTTCCCAGGCGGCATAACGGTAATACTGAACGATCCAGCCCAGCAGTATCCCCCCGAGAAAACATCCCGCCCCGAGAGCGAGAAATCCCAGTTCCATAAAGCCTTCCCCCTTTTCTCGGCAACCCCGCTTCTCTTCTCGAAAAAATTTCGGAAAAACCGCATATCCCTTATACGATTTCCCTCGTTTTCGATGTTCCGGAAACATCCATCTTGCTTCTCCCCGTAAAAAAGTACAGGAGTGCGCGTGACATACTCCCACCACCTAAAGCATAGCTTTTGAGGTGGGGGCTTCCCGCT
>DAIPKP010000256.1:0-1389 GCA_036769705.1 Synergistaceae bacterium | reverse complement strand
GGGCCTAGAATCCCACTACTTTAGTGGTGGGAGTATGTCAAGATCGCCTATGGACTCTTTTGAAATTCTGTAGTATTTGTTTTCTGGGGAAATGCAACGTTTGGTGTGTAGATTTGTGAGGGGAGTCGTTTCCTTTATGCAGGAAACGGAGAGGGGGGCACGCATGAATAGTAACGAAACAAGAGATACTGAACGGCGGGGGTTGGAGGGGCGTTCCTTTTCCGGGAGGGTGCTTTCGGAAAGGGCTTCCATATTTTTTCTCGGCATTATCGCTATTATACTGGTGGGGGCATTTCTTAAATCTGCCCAGGGGGTTTTTCTGCCTTTCGTCATCGCGTTGCTGATATCCTATATCCTGGCGCCTCCGGTGCGTTTTCTTCATACCTTTGGAGTTCCCACATCCCTTATCGTGGTGCTTATGCTGGGGATTCTTTCGGGGATTTTCTTTCTGGGCGTGCTCTATCTCAATACGAGCCTCGTGGCTTTCTCCAAGGAAATTCCGGATCTTCAGGCAAGCTTTCTGAATATGGGGAAAGAACTTTCTCAATCCGGGGGGGTCGTGGAATTCGTGTGGAAAAGCCTGACGGATAACTTCGATATGGGAACCAAGATTTCCACGGAGATTCTTACGTATTCGCGGTCTCTCTTTTCCCTGGTTTCCAAGATGATTCTCGTGGTGGTTTTCCTCGTCTTTCTCCTCGTGGAGGCCCCGTACTTCGAAAACAAGCTTGACCTGGCTCTGGCAAGAAAAAACGCGCAAAAAGTACGGATTATTACGGAAACCATCACTGTCCAGATCGGGCAGTATCTTGGCCTTCAGTTCGTTATAAGCGCAGCCACGGGGATACTTGCCTGGGGGATTCTCTTTTGTATTGGCGTAAAATTCGCCCTTACCTGGGGAGTGTTGACCTTCCTTTTGAATTTTATTCCTACCCTGGGCTCCGTAGTGGCCTCCATTCCTCCGATTCTCATAGCGGCCATCCAATTTTATCCTAACTTCGGAGAGACTGTCGTTACCGCTCTCTCATTGCTGATCTTGCAGCAGCTCATGGGCAACGTGCTGGCTCCCCGTATCTTAGGAGACCGCCTTAACCTGAGTCCCGCCCTGATTCTCTTTTCCCTGCTCTTTTGGGGATGGCTTTGGGGAATTCCCGGAGCGCTGCTTTCGGTTCCCATTACCTCCGCCGTCAGGATCGTTTTTGAAAACGTTCGTCTTTTACAGGGATTCGGCGTTCTTATGGGTTCCGGCCGGCGGTATGCCAAGCTGAGCAAAGAAGAGTAGGCCTTTCGGTTTTTGCGAGAGCTTTTCCGTTCCTTACGTTCCGAAAAAGGGAGTTTTTCCCTTATCGCTTCTTGCTTTCGTGTTAATTTGAACAGGTTCTTGCAAAA
>DAIPKP010000255.1:0-1393 GCA_036769705.1 Synergistaceae bacterium | reverse complement strand
TGGATGGCAGTAGGCCCGGAGATTATGCCAAGGAGGTCTATCTGGACTCCCTGCTTATTGCGGCGGAAGGGCTGAAAATACTCGGAGAGCGCTACGCCCGGGAAGCCCGGCGCCTCGCCTCGGAGGAAAAGGACGGCCTGCGAAAAGAGGAGCTCCTGCAGATCGCCGAGATCTGCCAAAGAGTTCCGGCAAAACCCGCCCGAACTTTTTCGGAGGCCTTGCAATCCTTCTATTTCTACCAAATCGCCATTTTCATGGAGCAGAATGCGGCGGCCTACAATCCGGGACGTTTCGACCAGTATCTCTATCCATTCTACGAAAAGGATTTGGAAGAGGGACGCATTACCCCGGAAAAAGCCCAGGAGCTTCTGGACTGCCTTTGGATAAAATTCTCCGAACAGTGCCTTTTCCAAGATGCGAAATCCGCGGAATACGCCTCGGGATATCCCATGTTCCAGAACCTCTCCGCGGGAGGCGTAGATTCCCGAGGAGTGGATGCGGTGAACGATCTCTCGTACATGATTCTTCAGGCCACCATGAATACCCAACTCTACCAGCCTTCTCTTTCGGTGCGTTACAACATGGCCAAAAATCCCAATTCGTTTCTTCGGAAGATCGTGGAACTTATCAAGCTCGGCACGGGCTTTCCCGCCTTCCATAACGACGAAGTGGGCATCCGGATGCTCATGAACAAAGGCATTCCTCTCCGGGAGGCCTTGGACTGGAACCCCGCAGGCTGCGTGGAAACCAATCTCGCGGGAAAACTGCGGGCCTATTCCGCCCTTGCGGATATCAACCTCGGCAGCGTGATGGAATACGTTTTCCTGGACGGCAAATGCCGGAAAAGCGGCAGCCAGGTGGGAGCCCATACGGGAGATCCCCGGAGCTTCGCATCCTGGGAGGATTTCGAAAGGGCCCTGAAGAAGCAGCTGCATTACATTATCAAGGTTACCGTCAAGGCAAGCCACATCATTGACGACATCTGTCTCGATCGTCCCGTTCCCGCCCTCTCCCTAAGTTTCGAAGAGTGCATCGAGAACGCCAAGGACTACGCCTGGGGAGGAGCCAAGTACAACACGGGAAACGGCATCATCTGCATCGGCGTGGCGGATCTCATCAACAGCGCCGCGGCGGTGCGGCATCTCGTATACGAGACGAAACAGCTTTCCATGGAAAAATTACTCCAGGCTCTGAACCGGGATTTCGAAGGACACGAAGATGTCCTGAAACTCTGTGCGGAGGCCCCGAAATACGGCAACGACGATGCCAGAGCAGACGATCTTGCGGCGGACCTCTTCACCTTCATAGCGGATGAGATCGAAAATTATTCCAGCAAGTTCGGCAAGATGACCCCCGGCATTCTTCCGGTTTCGGGAAACACCCCCTTCGGGCT
>DAIPKP010000254.1:0-1393 GCA_036769705.1 Synergistaceae bacterium | reverse complement strand
CCTTCAGAAGAACGCCGCCAAGTAAGATTTTCCCCGGCAGTAGTTTATAAGCATAAAAAAGAGCTTCCTCCGTTAAAAGAGGAAGCTCTTTTTTATGCTTATTGAGTCGAGAGTGAAAACTCTTTTTTTCGCAGAAGAAACCTAGGCTTTTTTGGCGGCAAAGCCGTGTTTTGCCTTGCCTCCTCCGAGATAGGCCGCTTCGACTTCGGGATCGTGAAGCAGTTCCGAAGATTTGCCCTGCATTACCAGAAGCCCCGTCTGAAGCACGTAGGCCCGATGAGAGAGAAGAAGAGCCTGCCGGGCGTTTTGTTCTACCAGGAGAATAGTGAGGCCTTCCTGGTTGATACGTTTGAGTTCCTTGAAAATATCCCTGATGATAATGGGAGCGAGCCCCAGGGAAGGTTCGTCGAGAAGAAGGACCCGGGGGCGCGACATGAGAGCCCTGGCTATGGCGAGCATTTGCTGTTCTCCTCCGGAGAGAGTGCCCGCATACTGGGTATGCCGTTCTTCGAGACGGGGGAAAAGGTTGAAAACCCACTCGAGGTCTTCGTTTATTTTCCGGCGGTTCTTTCGGGGAAAGGCGCCCATCATCAAGTTCTCGTGCACCGTAAGGGTGGCGAAAACCTTTCGCCCCTCCGGAGCGAGAGATACTCCCTGGCTTACCACCTCGAAGCTTTTGCTGGAGAGAGCCTTGCCCTCCAGGATAACCTTGCCGCTTTCCCGTTTGACATCCCCCATGATGGCGTTCATAAGAGTGGATTTCCCCGCTCCGTTTGCACCGATCACGCTGACGATTTCTCCTTCGAAAACTTCAATACTTACCCCTAGGAGAGCCTTGATGGCTCCGTAGCTTACCTTTAGATCTTCTACCCGGAGGAGGGGTTTTTTCTGTTCCGTCATTATTCCTCCACCTCCTCTCCGAGGTAAGCCTTGAGCACTTCTGGATGTCCCTGAATATCCTCGGGAGATCCCTCGGCGATAAGGGCCCCGAAGTTCATGCACACAATATGGGGGCAAATTTCCATGACCAGCTCCATATGGTGTTCGATTACCAGAATGGTAAGTTCGAAATCCCGATGGATCGCCTGAATAAGATCGTTCAGCTCCAAAACCTCTTCGGGGTTCATTCCCGCCGCAGGTTCGTCGAGCAGAAGAAGTTCCGGCTGCAATGCCAAGGCACGAGCAATCTCCAGGCGGCGCTGATGTCCGTAGGGAAGAGTCCCCGCTCCGCGATCCGCTTCTTTGGCGAGGCCGACTCTTTCCAGGAGGGCCATGCTTTTGGAGCGAATCTCTTTTTCTACCCGTCCCCAGCGTCCCAGATGGGTAATAGCTTCGAGAAAGCTGTATTTGTGGTGCTGCTGGCAGGCGGTCATGACGTTCTCAAGCACCGTGG